>CAZDMC010000175.1:0-5083 GCA_964506335.1 uncultured Methylomarinum sp.
CGGCCAAAATCAGCTTTCCCGCAGTAGACTTTCTATTCTCGGACAGCCTCCTAGCCCGGCACAACAATCTATGCACTTGAATGTACACAAATCAAATAAATTTGAGCTATGAATACAAAAAATGAAAAAATAGGGTTTATAGCGATAGTGTTGGTCTTGATACTCGGAATATGCGGCGTATTAACACTAGACCCTATTTCACAAGATCTAAACTATCACCAGTTTAAAGACCGACGCATTATTTTGGGGATTCCAAACTTTTGGAATGTAATCTCCAATTTACCTTTTTTATTAGTAGGAATAATGGGGTTATATAGTATTCTTTGCTCAGCTAAAATGAACATTATTGCCGAGTTGAAAACTGCCTATTTGCTGTTTTTTTTTAGTATTTCACTGATCGCATTTGGCTCGGCTTATTATCATTTGTGGCCAGATAACGCGTCATTGGTTTGGGACCGTCTTCCCATGACTATTGCTTTTATGGCTCTATTTTCAATAATAATTTGTGAGTTTACCTGTTTGCAGGCAGGCAAGTATTTACTCTGGCCTTTGCTTATTTTGGGGGTATTTTCGGTTTATTATTGGCATAGCACGGAAAGTCATGGTGAAGGTGATTTACGCTTATATATTTTAGTACAATTCCTTCCCATGCTAGTAATACCACTAATATTATTGTTTTTTAAGTCTAAATTTACCCACCCGAATGCTTATTGGCTATTGCTACTTTGCTATGTATTGGCAAAAATTTTCGAGTATTTTGACGAAGCTATCTATCATGTTTTATTCCTGCCAAGTGGTCATTCTTTAAAACACATTATTGCCTCAGTAGGTGTTTTCTGTTTATTCAAGTCATATAATATTAGACAACGGATTTAGCCGCTCCTAAATAAAAAAATGAGTTACTTAAATTTACCTTGAAAAATAAACCAGCAAAGTATTTGGTGGGTATAGACCTCGGCACAACACACACAGTTGTTGCCTATGTCGAAGCCAAACCAACAGAATCAAATCAAGCCATAAAAATATTTCAGATTGAACAATTGATAGCACCAGGTGAAGTGGCTACAAGATCATTATTACCCTCAGTGCGCTATCATCCTGCAAAAGGTGAATTTTCAGCAACGGATATTGTATTTTCTTCAACCGATGAGAACTCAGTTAATGCCATTATTGGTGAAGCTGCGCGTGTATTAGGCGCTAAAACGCAGGGGCGTTTTGTGAGTAGTGCCAAAAGCTGGTTATCCCATCCATCGATTGATCATAGCGCTGATATTTTGCCATGGGGAAGTGCAGATGATATACAGAAAGTTTCTCCCGTTGCTGCCAGCGCCAGTTATTTAGCGCATATCAAAACCGTCTGGGAACATAAGTTTGCAGATGCTCCGTTGGAAAATCAGCATATTGTGATAACAGTACCTGCATCATTTGATGAAGGGGCGCGTTCATTAACACTGGAAGCAGCCAGAATTGCCGGATTAACAAATATACATCTGTTAGAAGAACCGCAAGCTGTTTGTTATGACTGGTTACGCCGAAATACCGGCAATATTAAACAAACGCTGGAAAAAGTACGTTTAATACTGGTCTGTGATGTGGGTGGAGGCACCACCGATTTAACCTTGATTAAAGTAGAACAAGGTCAAAATGAACCCAGCTTAAGCCGTATTGGGGTAGGAGATCATCTCATGCTGGGCGGCGATAATATTGATTTAGCATTGGCTCACTTAGCAGAGAGTCGAATAACAGGAGGGCGAAAAAAACTTTCACCGGCAGATTTATCGCAACTGCTTGAACAATGCAGAATAGCTAAAGAACGCTTATTATCGGATGATGCACCCGAGCAATGTAATGTCACTTTATTAGGGGGTGGTTCTCGATTAATTGGAGGATCACGAACTGTCCAATTAAACAAAGAAGAAGTTAGAAAAATTACCCTGGATGGTTTTTTCCCTTTCATTGCTTTAGATGATTTACCCGATAGAAAACGTAGCGGTGTGGTTGAGTTTGGTTTACCTTATGCGGCAGAGCCTGCGATCAGTAAACATATTGCTGCTTTTTTAGGCTTGCATAGTCAAGTAGCTGCCGAGGCTATGGGTGGAGAAAATCCTGTGCCCGATGCACTTTTATTAAATGGCGGCGTGTTTCGTAGTCAGCCTATTGTCCAGCGAATTCAAGACCTGATAACTTCATGGCGCAAGCAAGCGCCGTTATTACTTGAGAATTCACATCCAGAATTATCTGTGGCTTATGGTTCAGTGAGTTATGCCATGGCGCGTCGTGATAAAAAAGTCAAAATTGGCGGAGGTTCTGCACGCAGCTATTTTTTACGGGTTGATACTGAACAACAAGAACATCAAGGAATTTGTCTGCTGCCACGGGGAAGCGAGGAAGGCGTTGAAGTTGTTTTAAGAGAACAGCAATTTGCTTTAAAAATAGGCCGGCCTGTGCAGTTTCATTTGGTTTCTACCACAGGTGATGGCCTCTATAGAACAGGGCAAGTAATAGCAATAAATGAAGATAGATTTAATTCCTTACCGCCTTTGGCAATGGCTTTTGAGGGGAAAGAAGAGGCAGAAATTATTGTTCAGTTGGCCGTAACACAAACAGAAATAGGGACTTTGAAAATCCAGTGTATTTCAATTGCTGATAATAGCCAACGCTTTGATCTGGAATTTCAAATTAGAAAAAAAGCCAAGGCTGGTTTTTCCAGCACGATAGGATTACCGGCAAACATTAATCAAGCCATAGAAAAAATTCAATCAGTTTATGGCACTAAATCTAAAAAAATCAATCCCAAGGCGGTAAAAAACCTACGTGCTGATTTAGAAAAAGTGTTGGGGATGACCAAGGCAGAATGGCAAACCCCGCTACTTAGAGCCTTGTTCAGGGCATTATTGGAAGGGTTGAAATTTCGACGACGTTCAGAAAACCACGAGCGAGTCTGGTTAAGTTTGATTGGTTTTAGTCTGCGCCCCGGTTTTGCTTATCCACTGGATGACTGGCGAACAGAACAGTTATGGAAGACCTATGGTCAAAATATCCAATTTGTTAATGAAAGACAAAACTGGACAGAATGGTGGACTTTATGGCGGCGCATTGCAGGTGGTTTAAATGCAGAAGCGCAAGAACAGATTTTTAAAGACATATCCAAATTCTTAAATCCAGCGGCTGCCAGACAAGCGGGCGTAGCAAAACAAATTAAAATACGGGGTTATGATGATATGGTGCGCCTGGCTGGAGTCCTGGAGCGATTGTCAATCGAGAAAAAAATAATGGCGGGTGAATGGCTATTAAAAAGACTACAGAAACCCAGTGAACCCAACCAAACCTGGTGGGCAGTGGGGCGTATCGCTTCAAGAATTCCTTTTCATGGCAGTAGTCATCATGTGATTCCTGCTGAAATAGTGACAGTCTGGTTACAGCAGATTTTAAAAGTGGACTGGAAAAAAGTACCGCAAGCAGGTTTTGCAGCGACCTTGATTGCTAGAATGAGTGATGACAGGGCAAGAGATTTAGATGATTCAGTGCGTTTACTCATTTTAGAGAAACTCAAGACCAGTAAAGCTCCGTCTTCCTGGATTGCTATGGTTGAGGTTTATAAAAAAATGGATGAAAGAGAAGAAAAACAGATGTTTGGTGAAGCATTACCCCCCGGGTTAAAATTAATAGCATGATTTTTAACAATGGCTACGATTCTAAATAGGCTACATAGAATTTTTTGGGAAGGTTTAATGGAGGGTGGCTTTCCTTTTTTGAAATAAAAATAACTAACACGATTCAAATGAGTGCGCGTTGGTGATATGGTGAAACCCAAAATAACCCAGACCAAGGAGTGCCAATTATGGCTTTAGTATCATTACGTCAACTTTTGGATTATGCAGCAGAACACAACTTCGGCATTCCAGCGTTCAATGCCAGTAATATGGAACAGGTACAAGCAATTTTGCAAGCGGCAGATGCCTGTGACAGTCCTGTCATTATACAAGGCTCGGCCGGAGCCAATAAATATGCTGGCGAGATATTTTTGCGTCATTTGATTCTTGCAGCAGTTGAACAATATCCTCATATTCCAGTGGTCATGCATCGTGATCATGCGCCTTCTCCAGATATTTGCGCACAAGCTATTCAGTCCGGTTTCAGTTCGGTGATGATGGATGGGTCTTTACTGGAAGATATGAAAACACCTTCTTCATTTGAATATAACGTAAAAGTGACACAAACTGTGGTTAGCATGGCGCATGCTTGCGGCGTGTCGGTTGAAGGTGAGATAGGTTGCCTGGGTTCATTAGAAACGGCGACTAAGGGAGAATCAGAATCTGTAGATCACAGTCAGTTGTTGACAGACCCTGATGAAGCGGTTGAATTTGTTAAACAAACGCATGTTGATGCCTTGGCCGTAGCCATTGGAACCAGTCATGGAGCCTATAAATTTAGCAAACCGCCCAGCAGTGATGTTTTGGTCATTAATCTTTTAAAAACATTACAGCGACGTTTGCCTAATACTCACTTTGTTATGCATGGTTCAAGTTCTGTGCCACAAGATTGGCTAAAAACCATCAATGATCATGGTGGAGATATTCCACAAACCTATGGTGTGCCAGTAAATGAAATTGTTGAAGGTATAAAATATGGTGTTCGCAAAGTAAATATTGATACTGATCTGCGTATGGCCTCAACAGGTGCCATCCGCCAATTTTTAGCGCAGCCAGAAAATGCAGCTGAATTAGATGCACGTAAGATTTATAAAGTAGCTAGAGATGCGATGCAAGCGCTTTGTCAAATGCGTTATAAAACCTTTGGAAGTGCGGGTCATGCTAGTAAAATTAAAGCGATTCCATTGACTAAGATGGTAAAACGCTATAGTCAGTAGTTTGCTTGAGACACTGCCAGGAGCTTTTTAATAAACCATCCATATTGAGAATATAAATACCTGTTCTATTCAACCTAGATAAATCAGTTGACCGCTTACACTTGTGCATAAGCCATAGTAAAGTCTGTATTACTCAGTTTTTTATTGCTCACCCATTCGGTAACGGTGTCCGCGATTATAGATAGGATAAGCCGTATAAATCAGAATAGAAGC
>CAZDMC010000176.1:0-3489 GCA_964506335.1 uncultured Methylomarinum sp.
TTGTCTTTTTCGCCCAGATTTTCCACAAAACCCGTGATCAACTGATTTTTCTAGGTTTAAGGAACGCGCATGGAATAAGTTGGGCAATTGACGAAGAAGTTATGTTCGTATTCAAGACGTATAAATAGGCGCATGGCAAGCTATGTAACTATTTATACACCGCAGAAGACGGATATAAATTCAAGTGAATTGTTCAAGTTATTCCATGCACGTTCCTTAGCTTCAGAATTATCCAAAGGTGTCGATAACTTATTTATGAAAATAATAAGATTACCTAACCCGATCGTCCTCGTTTTTGGTGGTTTAGCCGCCTTTTCAATCGCTGATATGATTCATCCTGGCTTTAATCCTATTGGCATAATGATTTTATTACTCATTCCGGTGTTGATTATTGAGTTGTTGTATCCCACACAAGAACTGGAAGAACAGCTTTATCCTGCAAAGAAACCTGCAGAACCGATAGAATCAGTAGCAGGAGAACTTATAGAGGAATCCATGGAAAAAGCGGAATCTTTGTAAAAAACTCGCATTCTTAGGACTGAAGATTTAATAACTTCCAAATCCTCAGAACCTATTCAAGACCGTTACAAGAGCAAGAAGACTTTGAGGGCACCCCGCAATTTATAGCTTATCCTCATCAACCCCCGCTTGCTCAGTCAGACTTTTAGGCAAGGTTTTTTTAACTTTAACACCTAATTCAACAAAACTGCTGGCTTGTCGAATTAAATTACCATTTCCTGTGGTCAATTTGTTCATCACACCGTCATAGGTTTTATTTGCAGTACTTAACTGGGTTCCTAGCTTTTCCAGGTCTTCTGCAAAACCTCTGATTTTGTCATATAAAGTACCGGCTTTATCCGCAATCATTTTGGCATTTTCATTTTGCCGTTCATAGCGCCAGATATTTTCAATAGTTTTTAATGTTGCCAATAAAGTGGTCGGTGTTACTACCACTATTTTATGCTCAAAGGCATCGGTGAATAATTTTTCATCGGCCTGAAATGCCACCAAAAAAGCCGCTTCAATGGGTATAAAAAGCAACACAAAATCCAGTGATCGCAATCCTTTAAGACCGGAATAATCCTTATCACTTAAACCTTTTATATGTTCTCTGACTGCTTTAGTATGTGCCTTTAATGCTGTAATCCGTTGCTCATTATCTTCTGTAGAACAATATTGTTCATAAGCCAATAAAGACACTTTTGAATCCACCACTACATCTTTATTTTCTGGCAAGCGGATAATGACATCAGGTTTAAATAGATTATTGTCCTGGTCTCTGAAAGCTCCCTGAGTTTCATATTCAATGCCTTTGCGTAATCCCGATTGCTCCAGCACTTTTTCCAGAATCATTTCGCCCCAGTTACCCTGAATTTTGTTGTCTCCTTTTAGTGCTTTAGTCAGGTTTAAAGCCTCCTGATTCATTTTTTCGGTATCACGGCGCAGTGATACAATTTCCTCTCGTAATGAAATTCGATCTTTGCTTTCATGATGGTAAACCGATTCGATGCGTTGTTTAAAATCAGTCAATTGCTCTTTAATAGGGCTGACAATATGCGCCATACTGGTTTTATTTTGCTCCGAAAACTGTTTACTGCGGTCTTCAAAAATTTTATGGGCTAAATTCTCAAACTGGGTTTTCAGCTGATTTTCTGCATTCTGCAGTAATTTGATTTTTTCATCGGCATTTTTATGTTGTTCTTCTAATCGTGTTTTTAGTGCTGCATTGTCGGTTTTACTATGAATTAATTGTTGTTGGATTTGCTGATAATCAGCCGTTTTATTTTCCTGTAACTTTAATTTCCCTTCTATCACCGCATGATTGATTAAAAGTTGCTGATTTTCTTCCAAGCGTTGCTTTAAATTATTTTCCAGCTCAAAAAATCGAGATTGAACAATTGAAGATTGTTGTCTCTTAAGGTACCAAAGTACCATCACTATAATGACCAGAAATCCTATTGCTAGCCATGCAAATAACAAATTATTATCCATTATAGGGTGTTAAAAACAGTACCGGCAGCATTAATGGTTTTTTCAATATCTTCGTCACTATGTGCGGCAGAAACAAAACCGGCTTCAAAGGCAGAAGGTGCCAGATAAACACCTTGTTTCAACATACCATGAAAAAATTGCCTGAAACAATCCTGATCAGATTGCATGACTTGTGAAAAGTGGCTGACTTTTTCTTCTTGAGTAAAAAACAGCCCAAACATAGCACCGACTCTATTGAATGAAAATGGAATATTGGCTTGATCAGCTTTGCTCTGTATGCCTGTGACTAATTGCTCGGTTTTTTCGGATAACTGTTGATAAAAACCGGTCTGGGAAATTAATTCCAGGGTTTTTAAACCGGCAGCCATCGCCACTGGATTTCCTGATAAAGTACCGGCTTGATAAACAGGCCCTAAAGGTGCTAAATGTTCCATTATTTTTTGAATACCCCCAAAAGCACCCACCGGCATACCGCCTCCAATAATTTTACCTAGAGTAGTCAAATCGGGAGTCACTTTATAAACTCCTTGCGCACCCTGTAAACCAACCCGAAACCCAGTCATTACTTCATCAAAAATCAATACACTATTATGTTCGTCACAAACCTGTCGTAATGTTTCTAAAAAGCCGGGCAAAGGAGGAATACAATTCATATTGCCAGCCACCGGCTCAACAATAATGCAGGCAATCTCATTACCGGTTTCTGCAAACAGATTTTTGACCATTTCACTGTCGTTATAACTTAAAGTAATGGTATCTGCTGCTAAACTGGCAGGCACACCTGGAGAACTGGGAACGCCCAGCGTTAAAGCACCCGATCCGGCTTTGACTAATAAAGAATCAGAATGACCATGATAACAGCCTTCAAATTTAACAATTTTATCGCGTCTAGTATAACCACGCGCCAAACGCAAAGCACTCATCGTTGCTTCTGTACCTGAACTGACCATGCGCACTAAATCAATGGATGGCAGCAATTGACAAACTTTAGCCGCCATTAAGGTTTCTATTTCTGTCGGTGCGCCAAAGCTTAAGCCCTTCTCAGCGGTTTGCTTTACCACTTCAATAACTTCTGGATGGGCATGGCCTAAAATCATTGGCCCCCAGGATCCGACAAAATCAATATAAGACTTGTTTTCACTATCATAAATACGTGAACCCAATGCGTGATCAATATAAACAGGGGTACCACCTACACCACTAAATGATCTAACAGGTGAATTAACGCCACCGGGGATTACTTTTTTTGCTTCGGTAAATAAAATGCTTGCTTGAGTCATCATTGTTTTTATTAATAAAATAATCCGTAAAGAATAGGGCAAGGCAAAGGGTGTATCAAGTAAATACTTTGTTGAATGCAAATTAAATGTCGCCTACTCAGATTGATGTTCAACACTTACCCTGATTCAAAGTTTTTCTGGATATTGCTATAGTAATAGGCAGTTAATGAAGCTGTTTTTTGGGAGAATAAAACACCTTCATTTACATTTGGCTGAA
>CAZDMC010000176.1:3589-5049 GCA_964506335.1 uncultured Methylomarinum sp.
AACCGGATAAAGTGCTCAATAAATGGCTTTAGCTTTTTTCTGATTTTATAATGAGTTCCGCTTGATGGGTAAATGGTGTATTAAGTCCAATATTTTCAATCAATGACAGGTCATAGGTTGCTTTATTAATAGCACTGCGCGCTTCAATTAATCGGTAAACATTTTTTACGGAATAGGCCAGTCGCCAGGTAACAGCATGATCCCCTGCCTCCAGTAATTTAACTGAAGCTGGTTTTTCTAAATTTATAGCAGCCTCTTCCTCGCAGGCATTTTCCCAGGCAGCTAATAAAAATGATTCTACCTGCTCACTACGCAGTCCATAGGCAATATTATAATCAAGATGTTGCCTAAGACCTGATGCGGGTGCTTTGGTCAATACCTCTATCTTTGCATGCCTGACTTTTGAATTGGGTAGAATAATCCGGTGCCGTTCTTTTAAATCTCTGAATGTTGTTTGAGTCAAATTAGTTTGAATAGCAATCGCCAGCAAATTAAGTTCTTTTATTTTGACCACACTGCCGGGTTCTACATCACCGTTATATAACAACATCAAGCCATTAATATTATCGGGTGCCCAAACGTCTTTGGTTGAAAAAACCAGTAACAATATAGCACCTAGTACACTGGTGGCTTGTAACCAGCTGGTCATATTCCAGATGTTAATGACCACCAGCAAGGAAACAATGATAGATAAGAAAACACCCAGTAAACTAAAAACTTCTGATTGATAGGTTTGTACCCGGTATTTTTCTTCGGCAATCTCTTTGACCCGGCCAAATTTAAAGAGCAAAAATATTTGCAGAAAATGAACCAGAATAAAAGCAATCAGAAAGGTCAGACCAGTTAAGGATATTTGACGAAGCAATTGGGTGGCAAAAATAGCAATAAAATAGAGTCCAAATAAAATCAGATTAATGGCTCTTAATGTCCAGAGTTTAGTGTCTGAACCATTATCCTCTACTGGTTTTCTAAAACCTTTAACAATCCATCTTGAACACAAGAATATCAATAAGTTGATACTAAGAACAATTAAATCGAGTTCTGTCAGTTTTTCTGTTACTGTTGAAATATCAATCATTTGATTAAGACACCTTTCAGGAAATAGCTATGGTGATTCAGTCACCCTGTTTTTTGTCCAGACGATTATCAGCACATTGCTTACAGTGCTTAGAAAAAGGAATTGAGTGCAACTGTTCTTTCTTAGAACCTGTTCAAGATCGTTACGAGCCGCTGTCAATTGTGTGCGGACGGAGCGCAGAAACCGGAGTTTACATGGAGTAAATGAGGATTTCGAGCACCGCCCAAGCGCAATTGGCAGTGGCGTAGTAGATCTTGAACAGGTTCTTAATAGCTTGTCCACAAATTAGACAAATGCCATAGCTTCCTTGGTCTATACGAGAGATAGGGCAACTCGCAATAAATAACCCACCTCCTTGCTTGTCTTTTTGTCTGTCTTCCGC
>CAZDMC010000177.1:0-5040 GCA_964506335.1 uncultured Methylomarinum sp.
CCCGATAGTTTTTCTGATGGAGGACAATATACCAATATAAACTCTGCCTTGCAGCAGTCTGAAAAAATGATCGCAGCCGGGGTGGATATTATTGATATAGGCGGCGAGTCTACGCGTCCTGGAGCAGCCTCGGTCAGTATTAAGCAGCAACTATCACGGGTTATCCCTGTTATCTCAGCAATAAGAAAGACCTTATCAAAAACAATCTGGATAAGTATTGATACCACCTCCAGTAAGGTTGCCGATGCCGCACTTAATGCCGGTGCTAATATCATCAACGATATCTCTGCCGGTCAAGATGACACCCAGATGCTGGCTTTAGCCAGTAAAAAAAATGCCCCTATTATTTTGATGCATATACAAGGCACACCGGAAACCATGCAGGATAATCCGGGCTATGATGATGTGGTTTCAGAAGTCATTTCTGCCTTAAACAATAGAATTGCAGAAGCCAGACAGGCAGGCATTAAAAAACAAAATATTATAATAGACCCTGGCATCGGTTTTGGAAAAAAAAAGGAAGATAATCTTAATTTGTTAGCCCATTTAGATAGAATAGTTCAGTTAGGTTATCCTGTTTTATTAGGCACCAGTCGAAAGCGTTTTATGGGAAGTATTTGTGATGTTGCAGAACCTTCTGAATTAATCGCAGCAACAGTGGCAACAACTGCTTTGGGTATCAAGGCAGGTGTTCAGATATTTAGAGTGCATGATGTCAAAGAAAACAAACAGGCTGCAGATGTAACCTGGGCTATACACTGTTCATGACATTTCAGCCTATGAACGCTTGAAAAATATTAAATGACATTAGCCATACAACAAAAACACCCATTGCCTTATTTTGAGGATAGCGCCCAATTATTTGCGCCTATTGCTGAAAAACCCTGGTCGATTTTTCTTGATAGTGGTTTTCCAGGCAGTGAATACGGACGTTACGATATTATTTCCAGTGATCCAGCGGTTACTTTAGTGACGCATGGAAATATAACGCAAATTTCAGCAGACAATAAGCTCAGTTATTCCGAAGATGATCCGTTTTTATTAGTCAAACATTATTTGAAACCCGGTTTTCAAGCGATTGATGGAATCCCTTTTAACGGGGGAGCACTCGGCTATTTTTCTTATGATCTGGCGCGTCGCCTGGAAAAATTACCCATTATTGCTAAGGATGAAGAAAATTATCCGCAAATGGCCATTGGAATTTATTCTTGGGCGGTCATTGTTGATCATCAGCAAAAAAAAAGCTGGCTGATTGCAAAAGAGCAAGAAAACTGCCAGGATTTAATTAAACAATTTAGTTCAATCCTTGAAGACAGAAGCAATGATTCGTTTTCCATATTAAAAAAGCCACAGTCTAATATGGATAAAAAAACCTATCAAAAGGCATTTGAAAAAATCAAGTCCTATCTAATAGAGGGCGACAGTTATCAGGTAAATCTGGCACAACGATTCTGTAGCCCCTGCTCTGGCAATCCTTGGCAAGCATATAAGGCATTAAGAAAAATTAATTCTGCGCCCTTTAGTGCTTATCTGAATTTACCACAAGTACAAGTTTTAAGTTCATCCCCCGAACGATTCCTAAAAGTCATGAATGGTGTGGTTGAAACCAAACCGATTAAAGGAACGCGAGCCCGATTAGCCGATCAAACAGCCGACCAGCAACAAATACAAGCGCTATCAAATAGTAAAAAAGACCGGGCTGAAAATTTAATGATTGTTGATTTGTTACGAAATGATATTAGCAAAAATTGTCAAGCAGGCACAGTTAGCGTACCTCAGTTATTTAAAGTTGAAAGTTTTTCCACCGTACATCATCTGGTTAGCACGGTAAAAGGTATCTTGATTGAAGGTCAACATGCTTTGGATTTGTTGAGGAACTGTTTTCCGGGCGGTTCAATTACAGGCGCACCTAAAATCCGCTCTATGGAAATTATTGAAGAACTTGAGCCTAATCGCCGAGGTATTTATTGTGGCGCTATTGGTTATATAGGTTTTGATGGCAATATGGATACTAGTATTGCCATTCGTACCTTAGTCCATTCTGAAAACAGCCTTTGTTTTTCGGCGGGTGGCGGCATTGTTAACGATTCGGTGATGGACGATGAATATCAGGAAAGTTTTGATAAAGCAGCCGCTTTACTTCAGTTATTAGAGCAATTTAGAAATGACAAAAGTCATTAAAGTGGGTGGCAGTTTAATGACCAACATAGCCGCTCTGACTAACTGTTTAAATGCAATAAAAGAAAATAACTGCAAGGAAAGAATGGTGATTGTACCCGGCGGCGGTATTTTTGCTGATCAGGTGCGCAAAGTACAACTGCAATGGCATTTTGATGATCAAACAGCGCATTACATGGCGTTGTTAGCCATGCAACAAATGGCATTATTATTTAACAGTATCAACAGCACTTTTAAAATAGCTGAAAATGTTTCTGCCATTCAACAAGCATGGCATGAACATTCAATCGTCATTTGGTCGCCCAGTATCAGACAACTCCACACGTCATCGGTAACAGAAAATTGGGATGTCAGTTCTGATAGTCTTGCAGCCTGGTTAGCGAGCCAACTCAATGCACAAGAATTGATTCTGGTAAAATCAGCTGATATTCCAATATCTTATGATATTCAGGCACTGCAAAAACAAGGTATACTTGATAAAGCATTTGCTGATTTCGTTAAAAATGCCCACTATAAGATAACTGTGATTAATAAACACAAGATTAATGAAGTATTGGCTCAATGACTAACATTATACATCATCCGCTCTTTAGGCTAAAAAGTTCATTTTCTGATATTGTGAGGAAATCTCAAGGCACTTAACTGACCCACTAACCTCAACCGATAAGAAAACGCTTGAAAATTCCACTGTCTTCAAAGGTATTTCAGCGAAGGACATCAGCCCCTTTTATGATGCGGGTCAGGTTCAAATATATCGCCCTGAACAAGCGATTTTGTCATTGGGTGATAAAGGAAGAGGCCTTTATATTGTATTAGAAGGCAGAATCGAGGTCTTTTTACCACATAAAGATTTTAATAAAACACCGATAGATGATTTAAAGATAAGCCTGGACATGCTTGAAGCTGGAACGTGCTTTGGTGAATATTCTCTGGTTGATCAAAAAAATGTTTCTGCTTCTGTTAGTGCTATGACAGAAGCAAGATTGTTTCATCTATCCACAGAAGATTTTTACCGAATTGCAGATACTCAGATGAACGTTGAAAATATTATCTATAAAAATATATTAAAGCTTTTAATTTCGCGTTGCCGAGGAGTAAATCAAGAACTGGAAAACGATGCTTTTTTGATTTACTGAGGTTTCCTATTATTTGTAGCACAAACTTATGCTTTAATGCCATCCACCATATTGTTTTGTTGGATCACCCCTGAAACCTGCCGTTGTTTTATTGGCATCAGGAGCGCTGATTGTACTTTCAGCGGCACTGACCATGTGAACATGAGTATAACCGCCCATTGCTTTTGCTTTTTTGGCAATTAATGTAGTCAGCTCATTGATATCATATTTTTTGATATTAGGATAAATAATAGCAGCGGTCATTTTTTCTACATCACTACTTTTAGTCTTGGGATAAAATTTTAATTCAATAGGTAATAGAGTACCTGCTGGAATTGTTACAGAATAATGGTAATCATTTTTTAATTGTTTCGTGACAATCACTGCGCCTTTACTGTCAACGACTCTAATTTCCCCTGAAAGTATGGTGCCTTTTTTATTAGTGACTTTGCCTTTAATAACCGTGTCTTTTGCATATTTTTGTACTTTCTGCTGGACAGTGAAATTGTTTTTCAGGCTTTTTTCATTGCTATCACAGCCAATGAGAAAGGTAGCTGTGAATATCAAGCTAACTATTAATTTTAGTGAAACCTGAAAATTTGAAGATAAGTTAGTCATATTTTCTCTCTTTGCTCTACTTTGAATTGTAGCATAGAGCTCAATTTATTTATTCTGATATACTTTCAGGACTCCATCAATGTTGTGTTGACGGAGTACCAGGATTAAGAGACTGTCTTTTATAATGCTCAAAAAACTCTTTATTTTTACTGGCTTATTGGTTCTTATTGGCTGGCTTTTTTATTATTATACTCAAACTAATTTTCATGTCGTTTTAGAAGATAAAGTTTTTCGCAGTGCTCAGTTAAGTGCTGACCGCTTGACCAGAAAAATAAACCAGCATCAAATTGCAACAATAGTGAATCTGCGTGGACCCAACCCCTCGAAAGATTGGTATATTGAAGAAAAAGAAGCTAGCGCTGCATTAAATGTAAAACACATAAATATTAAGTTAGCGAGTACAAAATTAAATCGTGTCAACCGCATTAAAAAGATTATTGATATTTATCAACATCAATCACATCCTATTTTATTTCATTGTAATGGTGGAGCCGACAGGTCTAGTTTAGCCAGTATCATTGTTCTGCTACTGGACGGGAAACTTAGCCTGGATGAAATCTCAAAACAGTACTCATGGCACTACCTGGTCATAAAACCTAACAGTACCGGAAGATTATTCTTAAATTATTATCGCCTTTGGCTAGAAGATAACAACAGTAAACACAGCCCGAATATCTTTATTTATTGGGTAGATAATCATTACCAGGACAGTAATGGCAACCGGCTTTATCAAATTGATAAGATTAATAAGGAAAAACTCCCTAAAAGCCAAGAAACAATTCAAACAATCACGCTATCGCGTGCAGATAACAGCTTGATAGAAATTTCTGGCACCATCATGTTTTACAGTGGCCGAGAAAAACCAACAGAGGTTGAGGTTTTACTTAACCAAAAACCGGTATCAAAAATGTTAGCTAGTAAAATTCGTCCAAGCACAAAAAGAGTCTTTGATTACTACGGATTTACCCAGACAGACTGGTTTGCAATCCAGAATACAGAAGCGCTTGAAGAGGGATGTTATGAGCTTCAACTTAAACTGACCCGAAGTAAGAGCCAGCACTGGGTCTCCCCTACTAAAGCCCGGCTTTGTATTACACAATAATTTCTAGGAGGCTGTCCGAGAATAGAA
>CAZDMC010000178.1:0-5015 GCA_964506335.1 uncultured Methylomarinum sp.
TTTCGAGGAGTCCTTCTTTGCTAAGTTCGAGGATGGCAAGAAACGAGACAACCACTCCGCCCTTTCCTTCTGATCGGGTAAATAGCGCTGAGAAAGCGAGGCTATCTGGCCTGTTAAGTTTTTCCAAAATGGCTGCCATTCGTTCACGGACTGAGAGAGGTTCCTTAGCTATGTGATGGTGAGCTAATTGCTCAACGCGTTTAAGTACATCCTGAAATGCCAGCAGTAATTCTTTAATATCAACATCGGGATGTTGCTGGACAATTTCAAGGTCTGCAATGTCAACAATAGTATCAAAAATATCCCTTTCGTATCTAGCTAACATTTCAATATCTTCTGCTGCTTTTTTAATACACTCATATTCTTGCAGCTTTTTAATCAGAAAAGCTCTGGGATCTTGTTCGTCATCCTCTGTTTCTGATTGTCTGGGTAACAGCATTCTGGATTTTATTTCCGCTAATAAGGCTGCCATCAACAGATATTCAGCGGCCAATTCCAGCCGCAAACCATCCATCATTTCAATATAACTAATATATTGCGTGGTAATGTGAGCTATAGGGATATTTAAAATATCAAAATTTTGCCGTTTAATAAGGTAAAGCAATAAATCCAGAGGGCCTTCAAACGCATCCAGAAAAACTTCCAGTGCATCCGGCGGGATGTACAAATCATCGGGTAATTCTAATAAAGGATTACCTTTAACTAAAGCCACATGCTGTGTGGCAACCGCTTTATTTTCCAGCGTCTGTTCTGTCACTCAATTATAAACCAGCCAGGGTAAAAAACAGTTGCTGAGCGTAATACATCGGATAGCCTAGTATGTAGTTTAATCCCCCCGACCAAAGTAATGCCAGCATAAAAAGCAAACCAAAACGCTCAAGCTGATTATATCGCCATGCCCATTTGTTGGGCAAAATTCCGCTTAAAACCCGACTGCCATCCAGCGGCGGAATAGGTATTAAATTAATAAGCGCCAGTACCAGATTAATTGAGATACCGGCAATTCCTGTATAAATTAAGGGCAGGGAAAACATTTCAGCTTCTATGTTTACCCCGATACGGGCGACTATAGCCCAGCCTACAGCCATTAACAAGTTCGAAATGGGCCCTGCTATGGCAACCACAGCCATGGCTTTTTTGGGGTTTTTAAAATACCGTGTATTAACAGGTACCGGCTTTGCCCAGCCAAAAATAAAGCCGGTACCCGATATTAATAGCAAACCCGGTATAATAATGGTGCCGAATAAATCTATATGTTTTATCGGGTTTAATGTTAACCGACCCAGCATCCAGGCGGTATTATCACCGTATTTTTTAGCCACCCAGCCATGCGCTACTTCATGCACGGTAATGGCAAAAATAACCGGTAAGATCCAGACTACGATCCGTTGTATTACTGTTAATTCATTCATAAATTTTCTCTGTACTTGACTTTATATTTGATAACAAGGCTGTATATGTAAAACATTGTAGTCCGTATGAAGCCTAAAGCGTAATACGGGAAATTAGTCGCCTCCCCGTATTACACTCTGTTTCATACCAGTTACAATTAATTTTAATCTAACATAGGGGCAATACCTACCCCTTGTCTAAGTATCTCGATTTTGTTATCAGAACAACAATCTATCACTGTTGTTTGCTGGGATTCAATAATGCCAAAGTCAATGATTAAATCAAGCTCATGCTCCAGCTTATCTCTAATTTCATAAGGATCTGTTTCTGCCTCAGTTTCATCTGGTAAAATCAGCGTAGAACTAAACAATGGTTCACCCAGTTCTTCTACTATTAATTGAGTGACAATATTATCTGGCACGCGTATACCTACGGTTTTTTTCTTGGGATGTTGCAATCGTCTAGGCACTTCTTTAGTGGCATCCAGCAAAAAAGTAAAGGGCCCGGGCGTTAACGATTTAATCAGTCGAAAAGCATCATTACCCATCTTGGTAAAATTAGACACTTGCGTCATGTCCTTACACACTAAAGTAAAGTTGTGCTTGTCACTCAGTTGTCGTATCCGTCTGATAGCATCTAATGCACGCTTATCACCAAGATGGCAGGCGATGGCATAGGATGAATCAGTTGGGATGGTAATCAGCCCACCTTTATTGATAATTTCTACTGCTTGATGTATTAACCGCTTCTGAGGATTTGAGGGGTGAATTTGAAAATACTGAGCCATCTGTTACAACAATTAACCGCTTTAATTAAAACTGCTATTGTACTATCTTTCTGATTCTTTTTTAGCGACTTTATCTCTTAAATAAACGGGCAGGGCTTTTTCTACATCAACGGCCTGATTATTTGCTACGCCTAAAACCCCTAAATCGGCAATCGCTGATGCTCTGGGTAAATGATCCAGTTCAAAACCTGTTAATAATTTGCCCAGACAATCAGATAATGGCTGTTGATAGATACCCCAGGCAGAACCAATGCCTTGTCCTTGCTGTTCAGGAAAGATAATGTTTTCAGCTAAAGTTACCGCCTCTTCACCTATCAATTCAGCATTGCCCTGCTGGTTTTTTTGATAAACAGCCCAGAAAATCTCGCCCATTCTGGCATCCATGGCGGTAAATGCACAGTCACTTTCACCGTTTTTAAAATAATGATGCGCTATAGCCGCAAGCGTTGAAACAGGGACGACAGGCAAATCAGCGCCAAAAGCAATACCTTGTATAACCCCGGTAGAAATTCTAACCCCCGTAAATGAACCTGGGCCCCTACTAAAAGCCAGTGCATCCAGTTGTTGCGGTTTTAATTCTGCATCAGCCATCAGTGAATCAATCATCGGTAAAATTAATCTGGTATGCTCTCTGGGTGCAATTTCAAAGCGTTCTGCAACAACCCCATCAATATGTAAAGCTGCTGAACAGGCTTCTGTGGATGTTTCTACGGCTAATAATTTCAAGCTTGCTCCTGCTCTGAATTTTCATTATCTTCAATTTGTTGAAAAAAACTTTCAACGTCTTTAATATCCCGGGTACGGCTCATTGCAGGCAGACTATCTAAAAACATCTGTCCATACGCCCGTTTTAATAAACGGGGGTCACAAACCATTAATACCCCTTTATCATTAATATCACGTATCAAACGCCCCACACCCTGGCGTAAAGCAATAACTGCTGAGGGTAATTGATATTCAAAAAAAGGATTTCGCCCCTGTTTCTGCAACGCTTGCAAACGTGCTTTTAACACCGGGTCACCGGGTGAAGAAAAAGGTAGTTTATCAATAATCACGCAGGATAAGGCATTACCCCGAACATCAACGCCCTCCCAAAAACTGGACGTAGCCAATAAAATGGCATTACCCTGTTCTTTAAATTGCTCCAGTAACACGGCTTTAGCACGCGTTCCCTGCACTAACAGAGGATAATCTATTTTATCTTGTAAAATTTCTGCGGCAATTTTTAAAGCACGGTGACTGGTAAATAGAAAAAAAGCCCGGCCTTTGCTCGCTTTTAATACCGGCAAGGCAAATTCGACTACTTTTTCGGTAAAATCTGATTCTGGGGGTTTCGGCAGTCCTTTAGGGTGATAAAATAAGGATTGCGTAGTAAAATCAAAAGGGCTTTCCCAACTACGGCTTTCGGTGTCAATCAAGCCTAAGCCTTTGGCAAAATGGTTGAAATTATTAGCCACACTTAATGTTGCAGAAGTAAATATCCAGCTAGCTCTATGTTGCTGCATAAATTGATCAAATTCAGCGGCAATATCCAGCGGGGTTTTACTCAAAGTAAATGATTTACTGTGTGTTTCATACCAGCGAATCCATTTACCACTATTATCATTAATCAGACTATCCAGTCGGGATTCTATTTCTTCTACCCGATCAAAACAAGATTCCAGACCTTTGCTTCTAACCGATGCCGCTTCCAGATGATCCGCCAGTTTTTCCAGTTGTTCATGCACGGCGTTTAAAGCACCGAATATTTTAGGGTTTTGTTCTATGGCTTTCCAGTCACCGCGTTGTAATTCAACCCCAAAAGCCAGACGCAGATTTTTAACCTCAAACTGTAAATCTTCACAAACTGTGCGTATTTCTGGCATATCTTTAGCATCTTTAAAATATTCACTCAAGGTGTCCGTAGCCAGTTCATTGAGTTGTCTTCCTGTTAATGATATTCCTAAAAAGTTAGAGGCGATTTCAGAAAGTTGATGAGCCTCATCAATAATCACCACCTCAGCATTAGGTAAAAGCTCACCAAAGCCGGTTTCTCTTAAAGACCAGTCTGCACATAATAAATAATGATTGACTACAATAACATCGGATTCCTGGGCTTTTTTTCGTGCTTTTGCCAAAAAACAATCGCTGTAATCAGGGCATTCCTGTCCTAGACAATTATCTACTGTTGAAGTGGCTTGTGCCCACACCAGGTCGCCTTCTTCAACATCACTGACTTCTGAAATATCGCCCACTTTTGTGCGTTCTGACCAGGCTTTAATATGGGATAAAGCCTGAGCATCTTCCTTGTTAAAACCAATACTGGTGTTTAGGGCATTATTTAAGCGATAAATGCACAGGTAATTGGCTCGGCCTTTGAGCAAGGCGGAATTAAAAGGCATTGAAATTGCTTTTCGAACTAAAGGCAGATCCTTATTGAATAACTGATCCTGGAGGTTTTTTGTACCGGTAGAAATAATGGTTTTTTTTCCGGATAAAATGGCGGGAACTAAATAGGCTACTGTTTTCCCTGTCCCTGTGCCGGCTTCTGCAATCAGATTTTTTTTGTTTTCAATGGCTGTGGCAATAGATTCTGCCATTTCAAGCTGAGAAGCACGCGGAGAATAGCCTTGAATTACTTTTGATAATAAGCCATTACTACTAAAAAAAGATTCCAGTGCTGTCATTCAAGGATTATCTCTAGGTAATAAAATTGTAGTTAGCGAGGATTTAATTATACCCTCACTGCTTAGCCTATCATGCGTTATATTTTCGTCAAGTCATACCAACATGTTCTGGTTCAACCTAGATAAATCAGTTGACCGCTTACACTTGTGCATAAGCCATTGTAAAGTCT
>CAZDMC010000179.1:0-5000 GCA_964506335.1 uncultured Methylomarinum sp.
GGACATTGAGAGGAAGGAGGAGAAGATGGTTCACTGCCGCACAGGCAGCTTAGAAATGAGTTGTCCATGTTTGTATGTTCTTCAACCCGTTCACTGCCGCACAGGCAGCTTAGAAAAAATTGATTTTTTGTTATTTCAATAGCCGTTGGTTCACTGCCGCACAGGCAGCTTAGAAATTCGGTTGTAATGTAACCTATAGCAGATGTAAGTTCACTGCCGCACAGGCAGCTTAGAAACGATGATAAGAGCCGAACATTTCAGATGATGGGTTCACTGCCGCACAGGCAGCTTAGAAATCAATAATTGGTTTTAAAATGGTACTTCCTCTGTTCACTGCCGCACAGGCAGCTTAGAAACAATTGTGGGACCCTTAATGGTCAACGAATCTGTTCACTGCCGCACAGGCAGCTTAGAAATAAATCTAGTAATTGAGATAAATCCAGTCTTTGTTCACTGCCGCACAGGCAGCTTAGGAATATAAATGGAATGTCAGAAATAAAGGGAATAGGTTCACCATGCAGGCAACTCAGAAGACGGACAAAAAGACAAATGAGTTGTTCAAGTTATTTCAGCTCAGTTATCATTTTTTCAAACTTCGCTTTAAGATTTATAGATTGATTCGATTCACAAAAGGACAGTGATTTTGGCGTGGACTCTCGGTATTGTTGCAACTTTTTTGTCATTTGTTGTTTTTCATGCTGATTTAAAGATTGAAAACCGCGCCCATAACGCCAGCCATAACCCCATCTGTACCCGCTTGGAAACACTGGCGAACCACCCAGCTTTACGCCGTAATACATGGAATTCGCCAGTAATCTACTGGCTGTTTTCTGCAACACACATTCCCTTAATGCTTCATCCGCCTGTTCTTTCTGTTGCCGGTTTCCACCTTGCCAGTAAGCGATATCATGAGTAAAACAACAATCACACCATAGCGTTTGTTGGCCTGGTGTGCCATCTGGAAACAACGAGCAGCCATCGCTGCTAAAATCATTCAATTGTCCAGCAAGTGCAATATTAAGTGATAACATTAGCAGCCCTATACTGCTTAATAACTTATATTGCAACTTGCGAACAACCATCTTGTTTAATCCCAGCTTTTAAATTCGTTAAAATAATCTTTTGATTTTGCCATAATTTTATTTTCCTTGTTCTCTATGTATGAAGCCAGCAGAATAATAGCCAGACCCAGAGCAATTGAACTCATCCAGGGTGCATTTGCATAAAGATTAACTGCATATTCCCAGTAAAACAAAAACCCACCTGCCACACATAGATTACCAATAATAAGCGGTGTTTTTTCACGGTTTCTTATCCCTGCCAGCGTCAATAATATACCGGCTGCAATGGTTAAAACGGGAGCCATAGTTTGCTGATCGACCATTGATCCATAAGTTAAAAACAAGGTCAGGATTGAGCTAATCATGCGATAAAGACGAGCGTGATAATCAACCTGAGTAGACAAAGCAAACAGAATTAACGCTATCGGTAAAAAGATACTGTATTGACTGTCGGAAATACTTGTAAACTGTGACAGTATAATAAACCAGCCGGATATGGCGGCTAAAGTCCCCATCCATTGTGAAAAATAGATAATAAAAGCTGATTTGGTATAACGCTTAATATCATAAATAGTATAGACAACAATTATTGAAGAAACTACCAGTGCTAACGACCAGGTAGCAGGATGTAACAGGCTACGAGCTGTAATAATCCATAATGGCAGACTAACTAACGCTCTGGCTGCCAAACCTTCTTTTAAACGCATACTGCGATCATTGATTAAATACTGTTCTGTTTGTCTAACAAAGATGAACAAACCGGCAATAATAAGCGGTGTTATTGAAGCATCCCGAATCGGCAGCATCAGCATGATATTGCCTACCGCAGAAGCCCACAATAAGGTTTTTAGATGTTTACGAGCCAGTATAGAATAACTGGCATAGCTGACAAGAAACAGTAACAGCCCGGTAATGGCAAAGTCTAATGCAATCACCGCAGGACTGACATCCATAAACTGTAGCCAGTTGTATTCCGGTTGCAAAGCCTGCTGACCATGCCAGTAGCCATATATCATGGCACTGACTTGCGTTACCTGAACCGGTAAAAATGCGGTTCCCAGACCAAAAAATATTCTGGCTCCTTTGGTTTCATTAAACACATAGGCGCAAATCAGGCCGCCGCCGCAAAGTAATAATGTTAAACCTAAACCTATCCAGTAACGATAAGCTGGTAATATTTCATCAGTGCCTTGTAACATAAAACTGATGGCAGACAAAATTATCAATATTGATCCTATCCAGCGAAGATAGCGGGTGATTTTTCCTGTCATATTTTTTTTAGTCGCCTGTTCTTCGTCTGATGGCACGGATACTTGTACATCCACATCTAATTCTTGTAATTCATTTGTGTACATAGTCTTTTCCTTATTGATTGTTTTCTGAAGCCTTTTTGGGGGTAGTTAATTCATCCAGCATCATTTTTAATGCCAGATCGTCCTCTTCTTGTTCAAATTCACTGGCAAAGTTGTCTGTGTCTATTTCATGGTCTGGTACTGCAAATTCAGAGCTGACCACTGTTCCTTCCCAGCGCTCAAAAATATTATTGACTTCTTGTACCGGATTTCCATTGGTATTATTAAGTGAGTCCTGAATGCTGGCACGATTTTGTCTGGCGGCTAGAATCTCCTTTTTATTTTTTAATACTTGTAACTGTTCAGAAATACTATTCAGATCGTTGCGTATTTTTAATTCCTGCGCTGTACTTTGCTCACATTGTTTCTCTAGCAGCGTAATTTGCTGTTGAGTTTGCCGTAAACGTTTTACACATTGCAGGGCTTTTTGCTCATCTTCTTCCCTGGCTTTAATAGCACGTTCTGACCACAACCGAGCCAGTTCCTGCTGCTGTTCCAGTTGCTGTTGATATTGCGCAGACAACTTGCTGACCTTGTGCAAATGTAAGCGCGTTTTACTGCCTATTGCTTGTAAATCCTGAATGGCTGCGCCGGCAAGTGCTTCATGATTTTCAAATTCGTCGGCGACCTGGTCCACCTGGCTTTTAATGCTGACAAATAGTCGTTTTAAATTGTTCATGTGATTTTCCTCTTTTGTTAATGGATTCATAATCACTATTGCAGATGCTGTGCCAACATTGTATTTTGTTAAAAATCAATAGTATAGGTGGATTCGTGTTATTAATAAAAAATTAACTGTACAAATAGCGCATACACCATATACTTAAAATGTTCATGGCAACCTAATGACTGACAATATGCTCAAACTAAACTCGGAACAAGGTGCTTTTTTTAAGAAGATAGCCAACCTGGCTTTTGTTAATCCATTTAGTGAGCAACGGATACAGGCTGATTGTAGCTTGTTGAATAGTGTTCCGGGGGCTCTGGATCTGTTTCAACGCACCGAAAAGATCCAGAGCTTGCTTGATGAACAGTTACAAAAACTCCAACTAAAAACTGAGTTTCGAATTACTCATTATCAGGGCAAGATGTTGGAAACCATGAAACTGGCCTGGTTATTTTTTCAATACTATGAATTTCAGGATTCCTTCAATCAATTCATAAACCAGCAAAGTCGGGCAGGCGATGATCCAATCGAATTACCATTTGCCAAAGACTTAATCCAACGATTTCAGCAGGCTGGGTTTTCAGATCCTGACACAGAAAAATTCATCGCCCTGTTCTATCAGCTGCATCGAGGTTTTTATTTTATTAATTCTGCGATTTCAGGCGACTGTCCAGCCATCATCGAGTTACGTATGCGTTTGTGGAATTTTTACTTTTAATCCACAATGGTATCTAAGTTATTTGTGCGGAAAAATGGAAGATTTTTCTACCTTGTTACTGGGTGCTACAGGAACAGGAAAAAGTCTGGCTGCCCACACTATTGGCTGCTCTGGATTTATCCCTTTTGACTTGAAAAAAAGACGTTTTCAGGAGAGTTTTACCCGCTCCTATCAGGCAATAAATTTATCGCAATATCCAGCTTCATTGCTGGAGTCAGAGCTGTTTGGTCATAAAAAAGGGGCTTTTACCGGTGCTATAGAACAACATCAGGGGCTATTTGCACGCTGTAGTGTTTATGGTGCAGTATTTATTGATGAAATTGGGGATATTGATATGCCAACCCAGGTAAAGCTGTTAAATGTAATTCAGGACAGAATTTTCAGTCCGGTGGGCAGTCATGAAAAAATGAGATTTTCCGGACGTGTGATCAGTGCTACTAATCAAGATATTGAACAGCTACGCAAAGATGGAGTATTCAGGAATGATCTGTATTACCGCTTATGCTCTGATGTGATTGAGATCCCCAGTTTGCAACAACGACTGCTGGAGAACCCGAAAGAGTTAAGCAATTTAATATCCGGTTTGCTGAAGAAAATTATCGACCAGCCTGATGCTGACTTGATATCACGTATAGAAAAACGGATTCACAGCACAGTACCTACCGATTACTCCTGGCCAGGAAATGTCAGGGAACTGGAGCAATGTATTCGGAGAATTTGCCTGGTAGGCCAGTACCATATTGCTCAGCCGCCTAACTTAAAGACAGAACATAATGGCTTTGTCCTGTCAGAAAATGCAGGCGAAGGGAGCGCTCAAAATCTACTACAAAGTTATTGCCAGTTTATTTATGAACGTCATGGTAGTTATGAAGCTGTTGCCAGAATTACCTGCCTGGACAGGCGTACAGTAAAAAAGTATATTGTAGCTTAGAAGCTTGTACTCTATTAATGTTGCATTGACGGATAACCCTCTCCAAAAAGTTGGGTGAGGGGGGATAAAATAATATCTCTATTGCTGTTTCTTGTAGTTTCTTAATATTAAAAAACTACAAGAAATTTTGAAAAGAGATCTCTGCTTTTTCCTCACCCAACTCTCCCCATCAGAGAAGGGCTTTTAAATCTACTCGTCAATACAAGTGAGATATATTTGCCACACGGTTTTGTGAAGAAATTATGCTATGTTTGACATATTGATGCATAAA
>CAZDMC010000180.1:0-4988 GCA_964506335.1 uncultured Methylomarinum sp.
TGCAATTAAATCCATCTGAAATCAGTGATCTGATTAAAAAGAAGATTGAGAATTTCGACGTTAATGTTGAAGCTCATACAGAAGGTACTGTGGTCAGTGTGACTGACGGTATTTTGAGAGTACATGGTCTTTCTGAAGCCATGCAAGGTGAAATGCTGGAATTTCCAGACAACACTTATGGCATGGCACTGAATCTGGAAAGAGACTCTGTCGGTGTGGTTATGCTGGGAGCATACCAACATATTTCTGAAGGCGACACGGTTAAATGTACCGGGAAAATATTAGAAGTACCTATCGGGGAAGAATTATTAGGTCGTGTGGTTGACGCATTGGGTAATCCCATTGATGGCAAAGGTGCCATTGAAACCAGTCAAAGCTCACCGGTCGAAAAAATTGCTCCGGGGGTGATTGCCAGACAATCAGTGGATCAACCGGTACAAATAGGCTTGAAATCTATTGATTCCATGATTCCAGTCGGTCGTGGTCAGCGTGAATTAATTATTGGTGACAGACAAACTGGTAAAACAGCGATTGCCGTTGATGCGATTATTAATCAGAAAGGTACTGGCATTAAATGTATCTATGTCGCTATTGGCCAAAAAAGATCATCAGTTGCCAACCTGGTTCGTAAATTAGAAGAACATGATGCCTTAGCGCATACTATTATTGTCGTGGCTTCTGCTTCTGAATCAGCAGCGTTGCAATTCATTGCGCCTTATGCAGGTTGTTCAATGGGTGAATACTTTAGAGATAAAGGCGAAGATGCACTGATTATTTATGATGATTTAACCAAGCAAGCCTGGGCTTATCGTCAAATGTCATTATTGCTTCGTCGTCCGCCCGGTCGTGAAGCTTATCCGGGTGATGTTTTTTACATTCACTCGCGTTTATTAGAAAGAGCATCGCGCATTAATGCGGCAGAAGTAGAAAAGTTAACCAACGGTAAAGTAAAAGGTAAAACAGGTTCTTTAACCGCCTTACCGATTATTGAAACACAAGGCGGTGACGTATCGGCTTTTGTACCGACTAACGTAATTTCTATTACCGATGGACAGATTTTCCTGGAATCGGATTTGTTTAACTCAGGTATTCGTCCTGCGGTGAATGCCGGTTTATCTGTATCACGTGTGGGTGGTGCCGCTCAAACCAAAATTATCAAGAAATTGGGGGGTGGTATTCGTTTGGATTTGGCTCAATATCGTGAATTGGCAGCATTTGCCCAATTCGCTTCTGATTTAGATGAAAGCACACGTAAGCAAATTGAACGTGGACAACGGGTTACAGAGTTGATGAAACAAAATCAATATTCTCCGATGTCAATCGCTGAAATGGGTGTTTCATTACACGCGGCTAACGAGGGTTTTCTTGATAATTTAGAAGTTGCTAAAGTCCAGGACTTTGAAGCTGCTTTACTTTCGTATATGAAATCTGAACATGCAAAGTTAATGGAAGAAATCAATGAGACGGGTGATTACAGCGATAAAATCAAAAAAGCCATTCAGTCTGCGATAGAAAAATTCATTAAAACCAGTAGCTGGTAAGGGGTTTCTTATGGCTGTTGGTAAAGAGATACGCACCCAGATTGCGAGTATTAAAAATACTCAAAAAATCACCCGTGCCATGGAAATGGTGGCAGCGAGTAAAATGCGTAAAACCAAAGAAAAAATGCAGGCAACGCGGCCTTATTCAAAGAAAATGAGCCAGATTATTCGACATCTGGCGCATGCCAATCCTGAGTACAAACATCCGTTTTTAGTGGATCGTGAGGTTAAGCGGGTCGGGGTTATTATTATTACGTCTGATCGAGGTTTATGTGGCGGCCTGAATTCCAATTTATTTAGAACTATACTGAAAGATTTGGCGGATTGGGACAAAGACAATATTGAAGTGGATGTTTGTACCATTGGTACTAAAGGCAGTAGTTTTTTTTCCGGGATTAATGCCAATCTAGTAGGACAAATTGGTAAATTGGGCGATACGCCACATCTTAACGATATCGTCGGCCTGATAAAAATCATGCTGGATGCCTATACTAATGGCACGGTTGATGAGTTGTATGTGGTGAGTAATGAATTTGTTAATACCATGACGCAACAACCGCAAGTTGAGAAACTAATACCTATCGTTGCTGTTGAATTAGAAGATGACGCTGAAGATCACTTTGGTAATAAACACTGGGACTATTTATATGAGCCTGATGCCAAAGAAGTGCTGGACACTTTGTTGACGCGTTATGTTGAGTCTATTGTTTATCAAGGTCTGGTTGAAAATAATGCCTGTGAACAGTCTGCCAGAATGGTGGCGATGAAAAGTGCATCTGATAATGCCGGCGATATTATTGATGAATTGCAACTGGTCTACAACAAGGCAAGACAAGCCGCCATTACGCAAGAGATTTCAGAAATTGTTGCGGGCGCAGCTGCGGTTTAGGCTGTTTAAAAATATAGCCGATAGCAAACGAATTTAGAATATAAAAGAGGACGAAGAATGAGTAAGGGTAAAATCGTTCAGATTATTGGAGCGGTCGTTGACGTGGAATTTCCACGCGAGGCTTTACCGAAGATCTATGACGCATTAAATGTTGAAAATAAAGAACTAACATTAGAAGTTCAACAACAGGTTGGTGACGGAATCGTTCGTACCATCGCGATGGGAACTACGGATGGTTTAAGCCGTGGACTGAATGTCAGCAATACCGGTGAAGCCATTAAAGTGCCCGTAGGTCAAAAAACCTTGGGACGTATTATGGACGTTTTAGGTAATCCCATCGATGAAAAAGGCCCGATTGGCGAAAAAGAAAAATGGGTTATTCATCGTGATGCACCGGCTTATGATGAACAAGCCCCCGCTAATGAATTATTAGAAACAGGGATTAAAGTGATCGACCTGATTTGCCCCTTTGCTAAAGGCGGTAAAGTTGGATTATTCGGTGGTGCTGGTGTTGGTAAAACAGTCAACATGATGGAGCTTATTCGTAATATTGCGATTGAGCACAGTGGTTTCTCAGTATTTGCTGGCGTAGGTGAACGTACTCGTGAGGGTAATGATTTTTACCACGAAATGACCGATTCAAACGTCATCGACAAAGTGTCGTTGGTTTACGGTCAAATGAACGAGCCACCTGGAAACAGGCTGCGCGTTGCATTGACTGGTTTAACAATGGCAGAATATTTTCGTGAAGAAGGCCGTGATGTATTATTCTTTGTTGATAATATTTACCGTTATACATTGGCCGGTACTGAAGTATCTGCATTATTAGGCCGGATGCCATCAGCGGTAGGTTATCAGCCTACCCTTGCTGAAGAAATGGGTGTATTGCAAGAGCGTATTACATCGACTAAAACAGGATCTATTACCTCAATCCAGGCGGTTTATGTCCCTGCGGATGATTTAACAGATCCGTCACCAGCAACTACTTTCGCTCATTTGGATGCGACGGTGGTATTATCCAGGCAAATTGCCGAACTAGGCATTTATCCAGCGATTGATCCATTAGATTCAAGTAGTCGCCAGTTAGATCCATTGGTGATTGGTCAAGAACATTATGATGTGGCTCGTGGTGTACAAGGCATCTTACAACGTTATAAAGAATTGCGTGATATTATCGCGATTTTAGGAATGGATGAATTATCTGAAGAAGATAAATTAACGGTAACCAGAGCCCGTAAAGTACAACGATTCTTATCGCAACCTTTCTTTGTGGCCGAAGTGTTTACCGGTTCTCCAGGTAAATATGTCTCATTAAAAGATACCATTGCCGGATTTAAAGGCATTATTGACGGTGAGTATGATGCACTTCCTGAGCAGGCTTTTTATATGGTAGGCACCATTGGAGAAGCCGTTGAAAAAGCTAAAGGAATGTAATCCGTTTAGGAGAAATTATGACCATGACCGTACATGTAGACATCGTTAGTGCAGAAAAAGAAATTTTTTCTGGATTAGCGGAAATGGTTTTTGCCCCGGCTGAAATGGGCGAAGTAGGTATTGCTCCGCGCCATGCCCCCTTAATTACCAATCTGCTAGCAGGTGAGGTACGCGTTAAGGTAAGTGAAACGGAAACAAAAGAATATTATGTTTCTGGCGGAATATTAGAAGTGCAACCGCATTTAGTCACCATCTTGGCAGATACCGCTATCAGGGCAAAAGATATTGATGAAGCGGCAGCATTGGAAGCCAAAGCAAAAGCAGAAGAAATGCTGACAGACAAGTCTGGAAAAATTGATTATGCCAAAGCGCGGGCTGAATTATCTCAGGCTATGTCACAGTTAAAAACACTGAATCGCTTAAGAAAACGAGGTAGGTAAATACTCGCCATCTTGACCATTAAAAAAGCCCGAATATGTACTGACATATTCGGGCTTTTTTTTGGCAGAAAATTTCATAGGGAGCCGAAATTAGGAGGGGATCTTTGATTTATTAGACATATAGATTTGACCCTTTTTTTAATTACATTACTCGACAGCAAGTGGAATTATAAAGAACCATAGATCAAAGACCCCTCAGATGCACTAAGCTATTTGTTATATGCTCAAGTCTTATACATGAGCTTAATGTCACAGCAATAGCTGGTATAATTTAGTTTTCAGAATATCTGGCATTAGGTGTGTTAAATGAGAATACAAGAGCTTTCAGTTTCAGAGCGTATTATTTTAGCTGAAAAACTATGGGATAGTATTGCTGATGAAAATACTCAAATAGAACTGCCTGAAAAGCAAAAAGTTGAACTTGATCGTAGGTTACAAGCATTTCTTGATGACCAAGATATTGGATCTTCATGGTCAGAAGTTAAAGAACGAATTATTTAGTAATGTATGAACTATTTTCTAACCGTTCGGAAAGAAGCTGAGTTAGACATTAATAGTGCTTTTGAGTATTACGAAAACCAGCGAGTGGGTTTAGGTCATGATTTCCTGCTTTGTGTAGAAGAATCGCTATCAAAAATAGAGCGAAACCCAATACATTACAAAATAATTTACAAAGAACTAAGA
>CAZDMC010000181.1:0-4955 GCA_964506335.1 uncultured Methylomarinum sp.
CATCAATGGCCATTGATGATGCCACTTAAGTCTCATATTTGCTTTAGTACTATCTAGCATTAATAAATTTGCTTCGTGCTCCCTGCCATTATTTTGGCATTGCCAGTTAGTTTGATCCCAATATTTTGCCATTTCTTCAAGAATACTTTCTACAGATAGCATACTTTCATGATTTGGGCCAAAGTTCCATGCTTCTGAAAAAACACTCCCTTCCAAAAACAATCTTTCTGCAAGTATTAAATAACCAGCCAAAGGTTCTAGTACATATTGCCATGGTCTAATTGATTTTGGATTTCTAATATAGACAGTTTGATTCATTTGAAATGCTTTAACGATATCAGGAATCAACCTGTTTTCAGCCCAATCTCCACCTCCAATAACATTACCTGCTCGAGCACTTGCAATTGCCGTTTTTTGATTTTCAACAAAAAATGATTTTCGATAAGATGCTATTAATAATTCGGCACAACCTTTACTACTACTGTATGGGTCATGTCCTCCCATCGGCTCATTTTCTCGATAAGCCCAAATCCATTCTTTGTTTTCATAACATTTATCGGTAGTCACCATAACCGCAGCGCGAACACTTTTACATTCTCGCATGGCTTCTAATACATGCAATGTACCCATAACATTTGTTTGATAAGTTTCAATGGGGTGCTCATACGAATATTTAACCAAGGGTTGAGCAGCCATATGGAAAACAATTTCTGGGGATATGCCTAAAAATATTTCTTTTACAGTAGCTAAATCCCTTATATCGGCAATATGAGAGACCATGTTTTTTGCAACATCTGCTTTTTCAAACAGATTAGGTGTTGTTGGAGGCTTCAGTGCTAAACCAGCAACATTAGCACCTAATTGTTGTAGCCATAACGCAAGCCAACTGCCTTTAAACCCGGTATGACCGGTAATTAATACTTTTTTTCCTTGCCAGAACGCCTTGTTTATTGCCATGTTTTCCAGGGAGCCTGCCCTGCTTCCCACAAACTTTCCAGATAATTCTTATCGCGTAAGGTGTCCATGGGTTGCCAAAAGTCTTCATGCTTATAAACTGATAATTGACCCTCCTTTGCCAGTTTTTCCATGGGCTGTTGTTCCCACCCTGCAAAATCATCTTTAATATAATTGATTACTTTCGGTGATAATACAAAAAAACCACCATTAATCATATTATTGTCACCTTTGGGTTTCTCCTGAAAAGAAACAACACGATCACCAACAATATTTAATGCGCCAAATTTTGCTTGCGGATAAACGGCAGTAACTGTGGCTAAGGTTTTTTGTTTTTTATGAAACTATATGCTTTTTGTAATATCGACATTCCCAACTCCATCTCCATAAGTAAAACAAAACAGCTCTTCATCTTTTAAATAATCCGCAACACGTTTAAGACGCCCACCCGTCTGACTATTTTCACCGGTATCAACCAAGGTCACTTTCCAGGGCTCTGCGTTATTTTCATGAACTTGCATATTATTATTATGCATATCAAAAGTGACATCCGACATATGCAAATAATAATTAGCAAAATATTCTTTAATCATGTATCCCTTATAGCCACAACAAATAATAAAATCATTGATGCCATAGGAAGAGTAAATTTTAAGAATGTGCCATAAAATTGGCTTCCCACCTATTTCAACCATTGGTTTTGGCTTAATAAAAGTTTCTTCACAAATACGGCTGCCCAGGCCGCCTGCTAAAATCACTGCTTTCATGATAGATATTGTTCTCAAAATTTTGAAAAGAAGAATGACGTTTAAATCTAATATTATTTTTTATAAATTTAAGAATAGCAAAAAATACGCCAAATATTGATTTAGATAAGAAGAAGTGGCATTTTAATGAGAAAAAAAAGGGGGAAGGAAGCTTTATTGCACAATGATTTCTATTTTTCGGTGGTTTCCTTGCGCTCAATAGGTATCAAAGATGATTGAATTATTTTTTTAAATCGTTCACTAATTGTTGTCCAGTCTATTACATCGACCTTAAACGGCAAGTCTGACTCTTCAAAGGCTTCGTTCAACATTGCCCCTTGATACAAACTTAAAGATTGTTCTGCCATAACTACCAAATCTAAATCTGAATAGGATTTTGCTGTGCCAATGGCGCGAGAACCAAAAACACAGACTTGCTTTTCTGGAATATATCGCTTTATTATTTGTTGTACTTGTTTCAGTTCTTTCGGCTTTAAATCCAGCGCAGGCTCATTATTCATCTCGCTGCTCCAGTTTTTGCAGTAATGCTTTGGCATCAATTAAAAAAGCAATGGTCATTTGATAAACCTGTTGTGCCTTTTCATGATTATAAGTATGGGATGTTATATTTCTTAATTGTCTATATTGAAACCAGGCATCTATATTTTGTACTAAACCTTTTTCTGTTGCTGTCCTCAGCAGCCCTCTAAAACTAGTGAAATCAATATCTTCTGGGCTTGCGGCTTCTAATTCCATTTGCCGTTTAAGCATTTTTATACTCAATTCATAAACAAATTCAAAATTCTGGATGACACCTGCAATTAATGTGTTTTTTACCGCCTGTTTTTGTTGGTTAAACCAACTAGACTCTCTGACTACATCAAGGGCTTCTGTTAAAGAAATTATGGCTCCTTGTAATGCACTAAAATCTAGTTTTTGTCTCATGTTTTTTTCTCATCTACACCGTCAATAGCATACGACCAATGTCTGTTATACTCCGCGCGGTCACGGATGCGGAATTTATAACGTGTTGATTCTTGTTGATAGCAAGGCGCTGAAACGGGCGCATAGCAGGCTATGCAACTGTTTCAGCAACGCAGCTATCGGCAAGAATCAGCCGTTAGAAAACCGCAGTCGTGACCGCGCGAAGTATATAACTAAAATCATAACATACCGCCCTATCTAAACAACCGTTATGTCTCTACAAAATTCACGAATACTAAAGCTTAAACCCAAATAAATAAATTGAGAACGGCATTATTTTTGCTTACATTTAATACAAACGAATTAATTTGCCGCTTGAAAGCTATATTTAAAGACTCAGTGACCTTGAGCCGGTATCTCTTTTTTATTTATCTTATTAATTTCAAGTGGCTACAATGAGACCAATACCATGAGAATTTCAACAGTCTGGAGCCATCAGTCAAGTCTAAATGCCATACTGCGTAATCAGGTCGATCTAAATAATACGCAATCCCAGTTATCTTCTGGTAAAAAGTTGCTTCAACCTTCTGATGACCCGGTTGCGGCTACTAGAATTCTGGCTTTTAAAGAGGAAATCAACCAGACCACCCAATATCAGCGTAATATTGATACTGCACGTGAAAGAAATATTATTCAAGAATCATCTATTGAGAGCGCAGGAAACCTTCTCTTTCGCGCCAGAGAATTGACGATTCAAGCGGCAACTGATACCTTGACTAGTGCTGACCGCTTATCCATTAAACAAGAAGTAGACCAACTACTGGATAATTTAGTGGGTATTGCCAATACTCAAAATGCGAATGGTGAATTCATTTTTTCCGGGTACTTGTCTAGCACTAAGCCCATTGCTTTTGATAGCCAATTAGATGCCTATGAATACCTGGGCGGCGAACAGCAACGACTCATTCAAATAAGCCCGGAAAGACGCATTGCCGATGGAGATCCTGGGTTTAATCTATTCCAGCAAATTCAGTCCACCAGTCAGGAAGCCAGTGTTGCAGATAGTACTCGCAGTATTTTTAATACCCTGACTGCTTTATCCGACGCGCTGACTAATACCTTTACTGTTCCACAAGCCATTATTCAAGGCTCTACTTTTGTCAGTACGCCAGTAGATTTAACAGGTTCGTCTTTTGATATTGTCAGTGAAGCAGGAACCACCATTTCAATAACTTTAAGCGGCACTTTTAACAGCATTGATGAGATAAAAGACGCGATTAATGCCACTACCGGTTTATCTACCGCAGGCATTGAAGCGCATTCAAACGGTAATCATCTGGAATTTGTTTCCTTAACTACAGGGGCAAGTTCTACCATTGCTATCAGTAATATTGTGGGTAACTTTGGCACAGTTGCAGGTTTTACTAATGGCGATAATGGTACTAGTATTGATCTGGCAACTAATGAAACCGATAACCTGTTCTTCACAGCCACTGACGAAATTCTGATTGATCTGGATAATGCCCTGGACTCATTTATACAAGCCAGAACGGCTATCGGCTCCCGGCTAAAAACACTGGATAATCAGGAGAACCAGAACGAAAAATTTATTCTGGATTTACAAACTACCTTATCAGATCTTGAAGACCTGGATTATGCCGAAGCTATTACTCGCTTTAATATTCAGGACATTGCATTACAAGCTGCACAACAGTCTTTTACCCGGGTACAGAGCTTGTCTTTATTTAACTTTCTTTAGCCTCCGTATTTATATTTTGGCAACGTAAGCATTAATATCTTCGTTATCAATCTGGTAGTAAATATCTAGCACTGGAACAGTCACATCAATGGATTCAAAAGTAATTACATCACCTAAATAATAGTAACTGGCCTGCCAGCCACTAGATCGGGTAAAAACTTCAATTTCTGCTTTGTCTTGCTCAATCAATACATATTCTTGTAGGTTCTCAATGCTTTGATAAAGCTGTCTTTTTAAGGTTTTATCGCTACGCCGTGTTGACGGTGAAAGCACTTCGATAATAATAACAGGATTAGTTTTGTAATAGGCATTGTCATTTTCTTGATGATCACAAACCACCATCACATCTGGATAGAAAAAGTTTTCTTTGACTTGGACTTTCATATCATGAATATAAGGTGTACAAGACACCTCTTTTTGTTTAAGAAAAGCCCTGATTTCCGAGAAGATATTACCACTGATTTTATTATGCTTATCACTCGCCCCCGTCATGGCATAAACATCCACATCAATCAGCTCATGTCTGATCTGAGCGTCTTTCTCACATTCCAGATAATCAAATCATGTCATTC
>CAZDMC010000182.1:0-4949 GCA_964506335.1 uncultured Methylomarinum sp.
ACTTGCTGAGCTCGACTATTCTACAGACCTTTAGGACTGTGTCAATTGTTTATTTAAATTCATATTAAAAAACACTGTATCCATTTGAAATAACAGCTTAATATTCGAATGATTTTATTCAATCCTTTCACTTGATTGTTTTTAGTAATGAGGCGGCACCTCTTCTCCTTGCTCAATCATTCCATTTTCATTCACTGTTTTTATGCGTTTATCAAGAAATTTACAAGTCTCTTCTAATCGACTAATTTGATTCTGTTGATCAATGACTATTAAGTTTAATGTCTGCAACAAGTCCTCTTGATACGCTAATTTTATTTCTAATTCTGTAAAACGATCTTCATCCATAGCTATCTTTTATTGATTCATTTTGCCTTTTAGGTCAGCAAATGGATTAAAGGTAGCACTCTCCGTTTGCCCTGTATCTGATAACGCACTAGCTCCGTAACGCACCTGTTCTTCAAAACGGGCATGCTCATTATCGTGACAGTACAGGCATAACAATTCCCAATTACTGCCATCTTCTGGATTGTCATCATGATTATGATTTTTATGATGCACGGTTAATTCCCGTAAATTACTGTGGGTGAATTCACGCGCACAACGCCCACATACCCAGGGATATAACTTTAGCGCTTTTTCTCTGTAGTTTTTTTCGCGATCTTCTTTATATTTACGCGCTTGTGCAATTATTTCGTCTGAGGATAATGTTTTTGTCATATTTTGCCACCTTATTATTAAGCTGAACAGCGCCTCAAATAATCGCAATAATCTTGTTGAGACCGGCGAATAACTTCGTAAGCTTCTTCTCGTCCATAAACATCGGTAATCTGGCAGGCACTCTTTTCACCGGGCAAGTTTTTATAGGTCAGAAAATAGTGTTTTAAACGATTGACATAAGAAACCGGACAGTCAGAGACATCATTCCATTGCATATAAAACTCATCTCCTTTCATTACCGCAATGATTTTATCATCAGCCTCTCCGTGGTCAATCATCCGAAATCCGCCAATAGGAATGGCGGGCAAAATGATGTTACCATGGGTTACACTTCGCTCGCTCAGCACACAAATATCTAATGGATCGCCATCGCCTTTAGTTACCATGACATCCTTTGACTTACTTCTTGCAAAGTCTGCCACTCTTTCATCACAATAGGTTTGCGGAATAAAGCCATAAAGCGTTGGAATGGCATTAGAAAATTTTTGAGGCCTGTCTATTTTAAGATACCCTGTTTCTTTATCAATTTCATATTTGACAGTATCAGCGGGTACAATTTCAATAAATGCCGTAACCACTTCGGGCGCATCTTTGCCTGCGCTGATACCATGCCACGGGTGTGCCTTATATTGTGTAATCATGGATGTTACTAACCGCCTGTGGCACTCATGTGCCTTAAAATAATGGGTTGTTCCTGTAAATCAAATTCGTGTTTTTCCGGTTTAATCTGCATAGCCTTAACTATGTTTTCTTTTAACTTTTCCATATCTCCGGGATTTGCCCTGATTACTCTTTTCAGGTCGACAGAATGCTCATTTCCCAGACATAGCAATAGTCTCCCTTCTACCGTTAACCTTACTCGATTACAGCTACTACAAAAATTAGCACTATGCGGTGAAATAAAGCCGACTCTTGTTTGGGTTTCAGGGATGCCATAATAAACTGACGGCCCTCCGGTATTATCGGGGACTGCCTTTAATTCGAATTGACTGGCTAAATCCGATTTAATCAAATCACTGGAATAATAGACCTCGGCTCGATCATGATCGACAACGCCTAATGGCATTTCTTCTATAAAACTAATATCAATCTGATTATCAATCGCATATTGAACTAAATTGATTACTTCCCGATGATTACGGTTTTTTAAAATAACTGCATTTAACTTTATCCGTTCAAAACCTGCTTTTTTTGCAGCCTGGATACCTCGCAGCACCTTATTTAGATCACCAATACGGGTAATTTGTTTAAATTTATCAAATTCTAGTGTATCCAGGCTAATATTAACTCTTTTAACACCTGCTTCTTTGAGAGAAGTTGCCATCTCTTCGAGTTTTGAGCCATTGGTAGTTATAACCAATTCATTCAGTGACTCAATCCGTCCAATTTCTTGTAACAAACTTAAAGCGCCATTGCGAACCAGAGGCTCGCCACCCGTAATCCTTATTTTTTTTACACCTAATTCTGCAAATGCTTTTGCAATAAAGCCAAGCTCTTCTAAAGTCAAAATTTGCGCCCTAGGTAAAAAAGTCATTTCTTCTGACATACAATAGACGCATCGAAAATCACATCTGTCTGTGATTGATATTCTCAAGTAATCAACGATTCTACCGAAACGGTCTATCAACGGATTTGTGTCTGAAGAAAAGGGCATAATATCTGCAAAAATTGACGAAATAATCCAGCTATTTTACCATAATTAGTAATCCTTCTCGCATCTACAGCCAGGTATCGCTAAAATAGTGGAATTTAAAGATAAGGTGTAGCTATTAAAATGAAATTCAGAATCGTTTTACTGTCATTGGTCATACTTTTTTCAGCCAACAGTTTTTCATCTGAAAAACTGACAATACGGCTAGGGGTATTGGCTTTTGGTACAGTTAATTGGGAATTGGCCGCATTAAAAAACCTTAAACTACTTGAGAATGCTGATTTTCAGCTAAAGATACTCCCTCTAGCCAACCCTCAAGCTGGAAAAATTGCTTTACAGGCAGGCGCTGTTGATATCATTGTATCTGACTGGATTTGGGTGTCCCGGCTTCGTTCTACCGGTTCCGACTTTACCTTTTATCCTTATTCAAACACTTCAGGTGCTTTAATTATTCCTGAAAATAGTACTATTAAATCTGTTCAGGATTTGCAGGGTAAAAAACTCGGCATTGCAGGTGGTGAGCTTGATAAAAACTGGTTATTATTACAAGCTTTGGCGCAGCAACAGTATAAGATAAACCTTAGCGAGTCTGTTGAAAAAGTATATGGCGCTCCCCCCTTATTAAACCAGCAAATTATTCGCGGTCGAGTCGATGCCATCATCAATTACTGGCACTTTGCTGCAAAACTAGAAGCACAAGGCTATCAGCAAATCATCAGTGGCAAAGAAATTTTGCAACAACTTGGCATTCCGCAAGAAGTGCCTACGCTAGGCTATGTTTTTAATCGGCAATGGGCTAATCAACATAAAACAACCCTTGATCAGTTTCTAAAATCCACACAACAAGCCAAAAACCAGCTTTGTATTTCTGATACTGCATGGTCAGCCATTATCCCGTTAACCCACATTAAAGACTTGGCGACACAAACAAAACTGCGTGAACGTTATTGTCAAGGCCGTATAAAACAATGGGGTGACAAAGAACAACAAGCAGCACAAAAAATTTATTCTATTTTAAAAAAACTCAGCAATCAAAAACTTACCGGTAATGCTGATAAGCTACAAACAGGAACATTCTGGACGATAGATGAAATCTAGCACAATTCTGCCAAGTCTTTCCTTGCTGCTTTTTGTAGGAATCTGGCATCTCCTGGCACTGTTTATTAATGACAGCACCCTGCCTACTCCCATAATAGTCATCCAGGTGTTTTGGCAAGAAATTATTTCAGGACAGCTACCTCATCATTTGGGAATCACTTTGCTACGCCTACTAGCCAGCTTTTCTATTGCCATGACATTAGGTTGCGCCATTGGCATCGCATTAGGCAGAAATAAAAAACTGAATACTTTTTTTGATAACTGGCTGGTCATTTTTTTAAATATTCCAGCCTTAGTCACCATTATTCTGTGTTATGTCTGGTTTGGCTTAATCGAATCCGCGGCTATTCTTGCCGTTGTTATTAACAAATTACCTAATGTAATCGTTACTATTAGAGAAGGCACCAAAGCACTGGATAAAGATTTACTGGAAATGGCACGTTGCTATCATTTTAGTAAAAGAAAAACCTTTGCTCATGTTATTTGGCCTCAACTACACCCCTTTGTAATGGCGGCTACACGAACCGGTCTTGCATTAATCTGGAAGATCATCCTGGTTGTCGAACTTCTAGGCCGGAGCAATGGTATGGGCTATCAATTGCATTTATTTTTTCAGTTATTTGATGTGGCCAGCATTTTAGCCTACACCCTGGCTTTTATTGCGGTGATCCAGATTATAGAATTGCTTATTCTAAAGCCATTGGATAAACAGGCTTTACGGTGGCAACGATGACTGATATTCAAATTAACATCAAAAACAAATCTTATGTCACGGTTAATTTGAACAAAACCAGCATTATAGAAAACCTTAAAATATCCTTACTTGCCAATGAATTCATCTGTCTCATTGGGCCATCTGGCTGTGGTAAAACCACATTACTGAATATTATTGCAAAGTTAGATCCCAATTTCGAGGGTGAAATATTACAAGGAGGCGAAGCATTGCATCCTAATATTGGCTATGTTTTTCAAAGCCCACGTTTATTACCCTGGCGTACGGTCAGAGAAAATATTGAACTGGCTTTAGACAAAAAACAATCAGCAGACAGCATAAACTCATTAGTTAAGAGCATGCAGCTAGAAGGCTTTCAACAAACTTATCCAGAACATTTATCACTGGGCATGAGCCGGCGTGTTTCTATTATTCGAGCGTTTGCCATTGATCCTGAAATTTTATTAATGGATGAACCTTTTGTCTCTTTAGATGCGCCCACAGCAAGAAAAGTGAGTGAATTATTAATTAAACTATGGCAACAACGACCCCATACTATTTTATTTGTAACGCATGATCTACGAGAGGCAATTACACTGGCTGATCGACTGATTTTTCTTTCTGCGTCACCGATGTCTGTGGTCAGCGAAGTTAAAGTGGAGATTCCTAGAGAAAATCGAAATGATGAAAAAATGATTGAAGCGTTTCGTCAAAAACTATTAGCGAACCATCCAGAAATAAATGATTTGTTATGAAACAGTATGTTTATAC
>CAZDMC010000183.1:0-4933 GCA_964506335.1 uncultured Methylomarinum sp.
GAAATAACTCCGACCAGTTTTCCGTGTGTTTTTAAGCCTTCCAGCGTTGTCATTTCTGAATAAAGTGCCTCTGCATCAAGATTACCAAAACCTTCATCCAAAAACAAAGAATCCAGAGCTTGACCATCATTTGCCATTCCCGATAGACCCAATGCTAGTGCCAGGCTAACAATAAAGCTCTCTCCACCAGATAATGTTTTAGGTAAGCGTCTGATATTTTTTTGTTTGGTATCTTCAATTTCTAATGCCAGACCATGCTCACTCTCGACTTTACGCAAATAATATCGACCACTGATTTTCTCTAATATCTGGTTGGATGCAGACATCAGTTTATCTGCCATGCCTTGTTGTACTTTATGTCGAAAGTGCACGCCATTATCATCCGTAATAAATTTAACCTCTTTCTCACACGCTAGCGCTATTTCTTTTTGACTTGTTAGTTTTTGCTGTACTGCATCATACTTTTCTTGCAAAACATCTTGTTTATTCAACTTATTTTGTAAAGATTCAACTTCCTGTTTTGCAATATGTAATTTTTCTTTAATGGATTTATCCAGAGCAAGCAATTCTTCTGCCGTTTTATCGGTTAACTGGGTAGCTTCTTCGCGCTCTAATTCTGCTTGCGTTTGCTCCTGGTTTTTCCACATTTGATTGAGTCGCTGAGTTAATGCCAGACGTGTCTGTAATATATCGGCTCTACTTTTAACTAACTCAACATTGTCTCTTAATACATTCAAATCACCACCGCTGGCATCTTCACAATTTTCTAACAGCTTTTGTTTTAAAGCTACCGAGTCAGTTTCCTGTTGAGCCCATAAAATTTCTTTATCTGCAATTAATTTTTGCTTCTCAACCAGAGATAAATGTAAACCAGCCAGTTCTTCCTGTTGTATTAAACCGCTATTATCTTTAATATCATGGCCTATCTGCTCAATTTTAAGCAGAGATGCTGATATTTTTGTTTCTAAATTTTGCAACTCATTGTTAAGCGTTTTTACATGCACATTCCTTGAATTATAGTTTTGTTTACGTGCATTTAATTGTTGAATCAATTCATCTTGTTTGATTTTTTTACGCGGCATTTTTTCGCCCAGTACAACAAGCTGTTCAGCTATTTTTATTTCCAGGTTTTGCACTTCCTGCTGAATTTTAGTAACTATCTGATCCAGTTCAGCTGATTCGTCAGGTCGATCAGTTATTTCTGCATCCAGCAACTCAGCCTCTTGACCTAATCGTTCCAACGTAATTTTGTTGAGTCCAATGGTCTCTGCTGCCTGCGCCATTGAATCTTGCTGTTTAGCATATTTTTTTATCAGATTATTTAGCTTAGATAACTCTGTTTTTTCTGTTTTTACTAATTCCTTCATTTCAGACAGCTTATCAATATCTAAATCCATACCGGCAACATTCAATTTATTGGCCAGACTATTCCATTGAGAACATATAATCTGTAACTGCTCGTCTTTTTGCTGATCTATCTTTGCCTGTTTTTTTGCTGCCGCAATTTGTTTAACAAAACTCGTTGCCTCGGCATTTAAGCGTTTTATTTTTTTACGCTGCTCAGTTAAAATCTGCTTAGAGTTTGAAACTGCCGGCGGATATTTAAGATAAGGATGATCCAGAGCGCCACAAAGAGGACAAGCTTTTCCATCGCCTAAATGTGCTCTATCCCCTTGCATTTTTTGTAAAAGTGCTTCATTAAAAACTGCCGCTTCTAAGGTACTTACAATTAATTGCTCTCTACCTATTTCTAATTGTAATTGTTCCGCTTCCTGAATTAATTCCTGCTCTTCTCTATCAGCACCTTTGGCAATAAATAACGCGGCAAAGCCCCCATCTCTGGTTAACTTTGCATTAACATCGGCTAGGTCATTTAATTCCTGAAATTGTTCGACCCGGTTTTGTTGTTCAACTTTCATCTCCTGCAATTCAGCCAGAGAATAGCCCTCCGTCATGTCCTGTAAGGCTTGTTCATCGGTTTCTATTTGGGCTTGTAAAGCGGTGCTTTTTTTAGACAGTGCCTGACTGTTTTCTTTTGCTTTTTTTAAATCCTCAGTGGTATTTTTAGACCATCTCAGATAGACCTGTTGCTTTTCTAAAGCGCCTGTCATTTCCTGTTTAAGATCAAATAATCGGGGTATTTCTGGGGAATTATCCAGTAAAACTTGATCCGAACTATGTTCTTGTAACCAGGATTCAGTCACTTCTAAAGTAGATTTCTTTTCAACTATATGCTGATTCATTGATTGCACTGAGGCATTTTCTTGCTGTAGTTCTGACTTTAATTCATCCTGCTTTAACTTTATTTGATTAATACTGTCTTTTTGCTGAGTGAGCGTTTTGTTAGTGTCTGGAATAACCGCTTCAGCACTCGTATTGGCATTGACATTCAATTGTTTTTGTAACAATTCCAGTTCATTGCGATAAGTATCTAATGTTTTTTTACTTTGCTGCGTTTCTGTCACTTTATTATCCAGTACTTTTAAATCATCCTTTAAACCTTGAGTCATTTTAATAGTCTCAATTCGATCTAATTTTTTCTGATTTTCCTGGAGCTGTGTCTCTATCAGTTGTTGTTGATTGACTTGTGATTCTGCCTGGTTTTCTAAATTATTAATTTTCTGAAGCGAAACAAATTGCTGATGAATATCGTCATATTCTTGTTTAAACTCAGCGTGCTGTTCTTTAAAATCAGCTAAATCCATTTCTTGCGCTTCTCTGCTGCTCTCATCCGTAAGAGGAATAGCGCTAAGATCTTGTTCCAGTTGTTCTTGCTGTGCTTGAGCCAGCCTATTTTTTTCTTCTGCCTGTTCTTTCAGCTGCTGATAAATGCCTGTGCCACTGATTTTTTCCAGAATATCCATTCTTTCACTATCCAGCGCATTTAAAAAAGCTGAAAAATCACCTTGTGCCAACACCATGGATTTACTAAATTTATGAAAGTCCATCCCCGTTAATTCAGCCACCCGACCCCTTACTTTCTGAGTGCTATCTGCGATAAGTTGTTCAGTTCCATTCAGATGAATCAAACTCATTTCCGGAGCTAGTAAAGCCGCTGCTGAATCCCGGTTTTCTCTTTGAACACGCCAGCTCGAGCGATAGCTATTACCATCCAGAAAAAACTCAATTTCAGCAAAACTTTCAGCCGTTGTCTTGGTCATCACATGATCTGCCGGCCTGTCAAAACGAAATGTTTCTCCGTATAAAGCCAGGGTGATAACATCTAAAATAGTTGATTTACCAGAACCATTAGGCCCTGTAATGGCAAAAACACCGCTTTCAGAAAGCGGTGCCCGATCAAAACGAATACGATTTTCGCCTTGCAGTGAATTAATATTTTTGAAATAAAGATTGAGTATTTTCATAGCCTAATAATGTAGCTCTGGCATTGATTTAAAAACCATGTATCTATACTCTCTATGCAATTGAATGGGGTATTCTCAGGCATGAAGAGTATATTCAGCTCGAATGCACTAATATAGATACAAAACTATATTATATACCTTGATGCGTTATCTTGCGGAGTTGCTAAAAATATAATATAAGAATATATCAATCAGCGTTAAACTATTAGGCGACAATTAACTTGTCCGGTTGGCGACAATTAGATTGTCCGGTTTGATATGAGCAGGAGAGGAAGCTTTATTTTCGAGCTATTCTTTGTCTTTTTCGCCCAGATTTTCCACAAAATCCGTGCTCAACTGATTTCCTAGCTTAATCTTTTTAAAGCCCAGGCCACATGTTCCCTAACTATTTCTGAACTATGATTCAGTTTTTTGGATAAAATTTTAATGGTCTGTTCTGCAGGTTTACTATTCCCTAATGCAACAGCAATATTCCTAAGCCAGCTGATATATCCAATACGCCTAATGGCAGAGCCTTCCATTTTTTTTAGGAACATGGGTTCTGTCCATGAAAAAAGCTCGGATAATTGTGTGTTATTGAGATTATGCCGGGGGCTAAAATCGCTTTCTGTGCTAAGTTTGGCAAACCGGTTCCATGGGCAAATAAGTTGGCAGTCATCACAGCCATAAATTCTATTACCCATAGCCGCTCTGAACTGTTCTGGAATGGAACCTTTTAATTCAATAGTTAAATAAGAAATACAACGGCGCGCATCCACCTGATAAGGTGCAATAATGGCTTGTGTTGGGCAAATATCAATACAGGCAACACATTGCCCGCAATGTTCTGAAGTAGGCTGATCTATCGGTAGCTCAATATTGGTGTAAATTTCACCTAGAAAAAACCAGGAACCGGCTTGACGATTAATTAGATTGGAATGTTTGCCAATCCAGCCCAATCCAGCCTTTTCTGCAATCGCTTTTTCTAGCACAGGAGCACTATCCACAAATGCGCGATAGCCAAAACTGCCAATTTCATCTTCTATTTTTTCAGCCAGCTTTTGCAGTCGCTGGCGTAACATTTTATGGTAGTCTCTGCCCAGTGCATAACGGGAGATAAAGGCATTAATTGGATTATCTAAATTAGCAGACATTTTCTCAGCAGTTTCTGGCAGATAGTCCATGCGCACAGAAATGATACTGACAGTACCGCTTTCTAATAAACCAGGACGACTCCGTTTAAGCCCATGCTTATGCATATAATCCATATTGCCATGAAAGCCTTTTGTTACCCAGTCATGCAAATGTTTTTCGGCAGATGCTAGATTGACATCACTAATACCCACTTGTTGAAAACCAAGCTCTGCTCCCCATTTTTTTATTTTTATTGCAATATTAGAGTGAGGGTGTTGATTAGTTTCATCCATGTTCTTATAAGAAAAATGAGGATATATTATTTTACCTTATTTATTATTACGATTGAGTCTGGATAATTTTGGTGATGAGAAAAGGGTAAGAAATGAGAAATGAATTAGTTATTTATTTTCCGTTCCTAAGGAAGCATAGTTAATTGTTCATGTTATTCCGTG
>CAZDMC010000184.1:0-4930 GCA_964506335.1 uncultured Methylomarinum sp.
CAATATGGATGGTAGTGATGAATTATATTGAAAATAACTGCTATTCACGGACAGGCTCCTAGCGGATATTTTTAGCTAACTCACCCTCAATCCTATTTTTCCTGGTTTAAGGGAGCAGCTAACGATTTCTATGGGTGGGGTGTGATTAAAAGTGAAAAAATACGGTCAGAGTCAAATAAATATCTTGAAAACTGCTTTGTCCATGATCATGTATCGTGCAGTTCGTAGAGACAAGGCATGCCTTGTCTCTACAGTATTATTTTACCTTCAAATTTCAAAAAAGAGTTAGAAGGTATAGTAACCGAAATCGCGCGAAATATACTTCAGTCTTTCTGAGGAACATAGCCCTCAGGCATCTCAAACCCCCCAGAAAACAGAAATTTTTCTCGCTCTTGTTCCAAAAGCTTTTTGGCTTTCGGATCAAAACTGGCCAAACGCTGTTCGTTAATAATCATTGTTTGCATATCCATCCATTCCTGCCATGCCTGTTTTGAGATATTATCAAAAATATACTGACCTTTTAAACCAGGGAAAGGAGGGCTATCCAGGCCTTCTGACTCAATACCCAATTTCATACATTTAATTATTCTTGTCATAATAGTGTTTCCTGAAAAAGTTTTTTAATGGGTGCTGGTAACCCTAATGCATTAATTTGATCTTTTTTATGCCAGACCAGGCAGTTAGCTTCCATAATACTATTGAATGACCTGCCTGTTTTAGCTAAAACAGGCAGGTAATCCAGATGGTAATGTGAAAATGTGTGTCGTTGTTGTTTTAATTGTTTAATGGAGTGAAGTGGTGTATTTTTATCCAGACCCCATGCAACAATATTTGCAATTGAATCAAATTCCATAAAGCTCCATAGACCGCCCCAAATTCCCGATTCAGGCCTTTTTTCTAATAAATACTGACCTTGCTGATTTTGCAATACTAAAAAAACAATTTGCTTAACTGGAATTGATTTTGCAGGTTTAGGTGTTGGCAGTTGATGAGTTTTATTTTCTATTCTTGCCAGGCAACTTTGATTGATGGGGCATTTATTACATTGCGGTTTAGTTCTTGTACATAAAGTAGCGCCTAAATCCATCATCGCTTGAGTATAATCAGCCGAGCGTTTAATGGGTGTGTTTAGGGTGCTGATTTCCCAGAGTTTATTACTTATTTTTGTCTGGCCTGGCCAACCTGATATAGCATAATGCCTTGCCAGTACTCGTCTAACATTGCCATCCAAAATAGGATGGCTTTTATTAAAAGCAATGCTTAAAATGGCGCCTGCTGTTGAACGACCAATACCGGGTAATGCAACTAATAAATCCAGCTGATCAGGAAATATCCCACTATTTTGGCTAATAATATGGGCTGTTTTATGTAAATTTCTAGCCCTTGCGTAATAACCCAGACCAGCCCAGAGATGTAATACAGCGTCAAGCGAGGCGAATGCCAAGGCATCGACATTAGGAAATTGTGCTATAAAACGATTAAAATAGGGAATAACAGTGGCTACTTGAGTTTGTTGTAGCATCACTTCTGATAGCCAGACACGATATGGTGATATGGGAAGCTGCCAGGGCAGGTCTTTTCTACCATTCGAGTCAAACCATGACAGCACTTTTTGCTGAAATAATTCAGGTGACATTATTAAAGGTGAAGAGTCAAACCCTAAAAGAACCCTTTAATTAAATCACTCACACCAGGGCCTAATTTTTCATCCAGTTTTTTTAACAATTTATCTTTTGTCGCATTGATTTTTTCTTTATTTTTCTCTGTTAGCATGGCGACAATATCCAATGTATAAGTTGGCTTGGAAAAAGTCCCCCCCACATTAATTGCAATAGGAATACCTTTGATTTTTTCTGGCTCAGTTGCACTTGCCTCTCTTTTAAGCAGTTTAGCAGTAATACTATAATCAATTTTTTCAGAAACCAGATTTGCAGACCCTTTTCCCATTACCCGTAATTTCGATGCTTCTGCATAAAGATCATTATTGCTTACCAGGCCATTAGTGATTCTTGCCGATCCCTTTATCACCGAAAAAACAGTCTGGTCGTTTTTATTTGAAGGGGGCAAAGCTTTTCCTCCAATAAGAGACTTACCCTGGTCAATCATTTTTTGTATATTAAAACCTTTGATAATACCGTCCTTAAAGTTAAAATCAATATTCCCATTCAAAGAAGATTTAAGTGCTTTTTCTGTGTTTCCCCGACCTTTTATTTTGACTGAAGCATTAACAATGCCGGTCATGTTGGAGGCATCAAATTTGTCCTTTATTAAAGGTTCGACCTGAACCTTTACCAGCTTATGGTCAATAGCTAATCTAGGTGTTTTACGCTGCACATTAATGGATGTTTTACCCAAATATGAACCTTGATAAAATTGCTTAACATTCTGTTCGGTATTGATGACACCCTTTTTAGCCTTTAGCTTAAAGCTTACCCCGTTCATACTTAAGCGATTAACTTTAAGTTTATTAATGCTGATCTGCCCATTGGCATTAAATTTTCTTAGTGTTTCTACAGGAAATAATGCGGTCACTGCAACAACCGCTTGGGCCGAGGTAGAAACAGCTTTAATGATCTTTTTTGATTTAGCTGCGCTAGCTTCATCTTCAATCGGTAAATAACGATCTACATTGAGAGTATCTATTTTAAGATCAAAGTTATAAGCAGGATTGTCAAAATTTTTGATATTTATCGTACCGTTGAGGTTAGTGTCATCAAGTTTTACTAACAATTCATTAATCTTGACTGAGTCCGGGGTTGACTGAAAAGAAAATTGTGTGGATGCCTTATTCATCGCAGTACTATCTTGCATTTGCGGTAAAGAGATGGCTCTGTTTTTCAATAATGTTGCCAGGTTAAATTCAGCAATATTAATAGTGCCGCTAAATGAGGGCTTATCCATTATTTGGCTGCCATTAATAGTGGCAATTAAGGTGAAGTTATCAACATTAAGCCTTAGCTCTGGAATATTTAAGCTCTGTTGTGACAAATCAATGCTTACACTGGCTAATAATGTGGCGATTAACTCTTCTCCAGGAATTTCCTTGCCTGTAGTTACACTTTCAATATTGATTTTATTTAATTTAAAAATATCCAGGCTTTCATTAATAATTAAATCCGTTGAAAAATCAATGGATTTTGTTAGTTCAGGTTCTTTGTTAACAATAGAAAAGGATAAAGCAATGCCAATAGGTTCTCCAAATACCAGCTTGTCTGTTATAAAAGTAAATTCATTAATTTCAGTATGGTTTCCCTGCTGTTGATCATCCCAGACAATTTTTGCCTGTTCGATTGAAATACCGCCAATTGCTAATGCTGCTAAAGGTATTGTTGCACCAGATTCAGGCTTCTTAGCTGCTTTTTTTGAAGTTTGTTTAGGGGAGGGCGTTTTCTTTTTAGCGTTGCCTGAATGATTTAAGTCGTCCCAATTATTAATACCTTGCTTATTTTTAGCTAAATTTAATACCAGGCCTTTAAGCACAATTCGGCTGACTTCAATTTGTTTAGATAGTAAGGGGATTAATTTAACTTTTACGTTACTTTCAGAGATTTCTGCAAAGGGTTTACCGGTAAACCCTTTGGCATTACTTAACACTAATTTGCCAGTTGAAATACCTATCCAGGGAAAAATAGATAATTCAATGTCGCCATCAATTGTCAAATCTCTTCCGGTATTTTCTTTTACAACGGCTGCAATTTCAGGCTTAAAGTCATTGGGATCAATTAAGAAAGGTAAAGCTATAGCAGCAATGACAATTAGCAATATCACGGATGCGAAAATTGATAATAAAATTTTAAGCAATTTATTCATGGTAATCCCATTATTGTGACAGATGTGGTGCAATGATAAAAGATATAGCTTATTATTGGTACTGAATTCTATTTTTTGAATTTGCTCTTAACAAAAGGTAATATCATGGGAAGTTCCAAGTTGGTTGAATTTAACTTAACACTTTGCCAATTTAGGCTTGAGGGATGTTTTTAGAAAAAATCAATGCTTTAAATATAAGGGGATAAATAATGTTATTTTTAGCTAAATTAGCAGCCATTCTTATTTTAGTCTGGTTTTATTTGACTGCAAAAAAACAGGGTGAACATCCTGTAAAATGGGCAATTATTGGGCTTGTTGGTTATTGGATCAGCTGGTGGTTAGCCAATGAAATTTTACTTTCTGCTCTTTCAGGGTTTTTTCCCAAGCATAGCGTTGTGGTAATTCTAGTCACGCAAATTCCAGTAGTATGTGGTGTTCTGGTCGCTTATTTTGTAAGATTAAAATTAATAAAAGACGCTGAAAGAAGTGATGATTCCGAGGGATAAAAAATAAAAAAGCGGAAGCATATATTCATGCTTCCGCCAAATATATCTGATCTGTACTTAATTACAGAGCTTCAGCATTATTGCTTAAATACTCAGCAACACCTGAGGGGCTTGCATCCATTCCTGAATCACCTTTATTCCAGCCAGCAGGACATACTTCGCCATGTTCCTCATGGAATTGTAGAGCATCAACCATACGAATCATTTCATCGATATTACGGCCTAAAGGCAGGTCGTTAACCACCTGGTGACGAACCAAACCATTTTTGTCAATTAAAAAACTGCCACGATAAGCAACGGCCGGAACCTCCGCTTCAACATCATAAGCTTTACAAATCTGGTGATCCATATCAGCAGCCATGGTATAGCGTACAGGACCGATTCCACCGTCATTTATAGCGGTGTTTCGCCAGGCGTTATGGGTAAAGTGAGAATCTATAGATACGGCCACAACTTCTACACCACGACTGGTAAATTCATCGATACGATGATCAAGGGCGATTAGCTCACTAGGACAAACAAAAGTAAAATCTAAGGGATAGAAAAAAACCATCGCATATTTTCCACTTGTTGCATCTGAAAAGCTGAAAGAATCAACGATTTCGCCGTTAGCC
>CAZDMC010000185.1:0-4923 GCA_964506335.1 uncultured Methylomarinum sp.
AGGCAACCGATTTTTTAAATGAGAATTTGGGCGGTATTTATTCTATTGAATACTCCTTGGATACAGGAAGTGAGGGAGCGGTAAATGAACCCGATTTTCTAAAAAATGTTGACCAGTTTGCCCAGTGGTTAAAGCTACAGCCGGAAGTAGTCCATGTTAATACCATTACCGATACTTACAAACGGCTCAATAAAAGTATGCATGCTGATGAAAACTCCTGGTATAAATTACCTCAACAACGTGAACTGGCTGCTCAGTATTTATTAATGTATGAAATGTCTTTGCCTTATGGTCTGGATTTGAATGACCAGATTAATATGGACAAATCTGGAATCAGGGTAATTATTACTTTACAAGATTTAAGCTCAAATGAAATATTGGCACTGGAATCACGATTTAATGACTGGTTGATTAAACAAATGCCTGAAGTACAGTTTATATCTGCTAGTACCACTTTAATGTTTGCTAATATTGGAAAACGAAATATTGCCAGAATGATTAAAGGTACTGTGATTGCTTTGATCCTTATTTCTATGATTCTGATGTTTGCTTTTAAGTCAATCAGGCTTGGGCTGATTAGTTTAATTCCCAATTTGGTTCCTGCAGGGGTTGCTTTTGGTGTCTGGGGACTCACTAATGGCAATGTCGGGCTGGCTTTATCTGTGGTAACCGGAATCACTTTGGGTATTGTAGTTGATGACACTGTCCATTTTATGAGTAAATATCAGCGTGCCAGAGTAGAAAAAGGATTAGATAAGACGGCAGCTATTGAATATGCATTCTCAACCGTCGGTGTTGCTTTGTGGATTACCTCTGCCGTTTTAGTGAGTGGTTTTATTGTCTTAAGTTTTTCACATTTTGTAATGAACTCAGAACTGGGATTAATGACAGCAATGACGATTGCTATTGCTTTATTTCTGGATTTATTTTTTTTACCGCCCCTTTTGATCTGCCTTGATAAAAAATAAAAAGCTTTTCGCTTATTTATGATCCTTATTTTGTTTAAACTGTACTGCCTTTAGAGCATGGCGATCCAGTAAGCGGTAGAATTCAGTCCGATTGCGTTTAGCTAACCGTGCCGCTTCAGTGACATTACCATTCACTAAATGCAGTAGTTTGACCAGATATTCTCGTTCAAAATTCTTTTTTGCATCATTAAAACTGATTAATGACTTTTGTTTTTCTTGTAAGGCTTTTTCAACCAGATTAACAGGAATTAATGGTGTTGTTGCAAAGGTACAAAGATATTCAATGATGTTTTTAAGTTGCCTGACGTTTCCAGGCCAGTCATATGCTACTAACAATTCCATTGCTTCACTTGATAAACCTTTTGCGATGAGTTTAGCTTTGGAAACATTATTCGCAATAAAATAATTGGCTAATAAAGGTATGTCTTCCAGCCTTTCTTTTAAACCAGGTAAAGATAGAGTAACCACATTAAGACGGTAATAGAGATCCATTCGAAAAAGCCCTTCCACTTCTAGTTTTAATAAGTCTCTATGACTGGCTGAAATAACTCTGACATCAACTTTGATTGTTTTATTGGTGCCAACAGGCCGTATTTCACCTTCTTCTAAGGCGCGTAACAATTTAACTTGAAAAGCCGGAGACATATCACCAATTTCGTCCAGAAATAAACTACCCTCATCAGCATTTTCAAATAAACCTTTTCGGTCTACAATCGCGCCCGAAAAAGCACCTTTGCAATGTCCAAATAATTCTGATTCTAATAAATTTTCGGGTATGGCGCTGCAATTAACAGCGACAAATTCTTTATCCTTGCGATCACTGGCATTATGAATAGCCTGGGCAATCAATTCTTTTCCGGTACCACTTTCGCCCTGAATAAATACGCTTATATCAGTATGAGCGACTCGCTGAACTTCCTGTAACAAGTTTTCCATAATGATACTGCGGCTTATAATGTTTTCTCGCCAGGATTGTTTTTTTTCAACAGGATAAAACGGAGATGTATTTTTATGTAATGACAAGGCACTGATAATCAAGTCAAGTAATTCTTGACCATCCAGAGGTTTGGTTAAAAAACCAAAAACACCTTGTCGAGTCGCTGATACAGCTTCTTTAATAGTGCCATGTGCAGTCAAAATAATAACGGGTAGCGTATGATAATTATTCTGAATATGATTGAATAATGACAATCCATCCATTTTATTCATTCTTAAATCAGTAATAACAACGTGAGGAAGAAAGGTGGGGATTAATGCAATAGCTTGTTCGGCACTTTGTACTGTTTCAACTTCAAGGCCGGAAGCTCTGAGACGAAGGGCTAACAACTTAAGTAAACTGGGGTCATCATCTACCAGTAATATTTTTTGTCCCTGAAAATTACTGTCCATGCGTGGAGAGATTATCAAGTTTTTTATTAACATGGGTTTCTATGCTTTTAAGTGCTTTTATTTTATCAACAGCTTGTTTGATCTGAGTTTCTCCCCTTTTTATTTGTGCTTGCAACTGTTTGTTCTTTTCATCTAACCCAAGCACCTTTATCTGTTTACTCTTTAGTTTATTAAACAATTGAGCCTGATTTTTATTTAACCACAATACGGTAGGACTCATTTCTGGTGCTTTTTCAATACTAGCAACAAGTGCTATGGTTTCTATTAGACTGATACATTTAAAATCATCATTCAATGAATTAACTAATAACCAGGCTGTTTGCCATTTTGCCTCAACTTTATAGGCTTGTTTTAGCTTATTACACTGAACTTGTTGCTGTGCCTCCGTCATTTGCTGATACTTCATCCCTTGCTGGAAAAGCGTGTAAAGTGGTGGTTTTTTGTGGTCAGCATCTCTTTGCGTTGTAAAATGAGGCATATATTGTGTCATCGTTTGACATCCCTGTTGACTGATAAGCACGGAGAAAAAAAATAGTTTTATAATCAATTGCATTTTAAACATTGATGTTTTGTGGTAATTGCAATAAAAATCGAGCACCACAATGATTTTCATTAGCTGGCAATAATTTTATGGTTCCTTTGTGCATATCAAGATAATGTCTGACTAATGCAAGCCCTAGACCAGAACCTTTTATTTTCCAGGATCCAGGTGAACTACCCAGATAAAAGTCTTCAAAAATTAAAGGCTCAACATCTTTGGTAATACCTGGCCCCTGGTCTTCTATTTGTAGCTGTATGTTCTGCTGATTGATATTTAAGGATAAACTCATGGTGCTATTTTGTGGTGAGAATTTAACCGCATTAGAGATAATATTACTGATGATAATTCTAAGTTTGTCATAATCTGCTCTAATATGAATAGAGCCAAGATCACTTTCTACGCTGATGTTTTTGCTTAAAATTGGCAATTGATATTCATTGGTAATACGGTTAATGAGTGTTTCCAAATCAAAAATTGAAAAATTTAAGCTGGTTTGTGTCGATATTGTCCTCTGGTATTCCAGCAGGTTATCAACTAAATCATTAATATTGATATTACCTATTTTCATTAATTGGACAATTTCCTGTTGTTCTGAATTAAGTTCACCGACCACGTTCTCTGCTAATAAATCAGTTCCTTCTTTTAAGGTAGCTAAAGGTGTTTTAAGTTCATGAGAAACATTTCTGATAAATTGTTGCTTTTCAAGCTCCACCTGGTTGAGCTTTTGTCTCAACCATTCCAGACGCTCCCCCAGATAAGCTAAATCATGAGTCCCTTTTATGTAGATAGGTTTCTCAAAACCAATTTCGCCTAGATTATGAATTGCCTGTCTAATACTCCTAATAGGCCGAGTCAATAAGTTTACAAATATAAGCGCAAAAAATAATGCTATAAAAATACTGGTGAAGGCTGAAATAAAAATCCTTTCTCTTACCTGTCGGGCTATTACAGACAAAGCATTTGTGTCTCTAGATACTTTCCCCTCCCCTTTCGCCAAGAGTATTTTTGCTTGTTGACTGAGTTTATCAAATACATTCAAATCAATCTTTGTTGATTTAAGTTGATTATCTTTTAGATTGAATAAAATGTTTTGATATAACACGTTTTCATTTTCTTGTAATAACTCAATTTTTTTAGTTAATAATGGCTCCAGCTGTTGATTTTTTAGAGTGCTTAAAACATCAATAAATTTATTTCTGTTTTCCTGGTAAACATTAAACAGCTCTACTTCATTTAATACCTGAAATTGCCGAATACTGCGTTCCATTGAAATTAAACGGTCATGGATAAGACGAATATTTTCAGTGATTTTAACGGTTTGGAATAAGGTTTTTTGACTTATTTCGGTGTAATTTGTAACTTCAATCAGGGTAAAAACAATGGCAAAAATAAGTGGCAAAGTAACCAGAATAAACCCCGCCAAAGCCCACTGAAACAGTGAACCATAATTAAAAATAGTGTGTGTAAGAGTATTAGTTTTTGACATTGTTCAATATTTAAGGTGATAAATGAATGTTTTTCCTATATTATTTACCTTTAAGAACAGCTGCTTTTAGTGCCTATGTTATTATGCTGAATCAGGCGTAAAGCAGCATAAATATCAATCTATTTCAATATCTTACAATATTACCCTTACGATAATCTACGTGCTAAAAGTGACTGTTCTTAAACGGAAAGAGTCTATCTGAAAACAGCAAAAACCATATTTCAATAAGGTTCTATATTCTACTTTATTTCATACCTTTCTACTTTTATTTAAACCGTCCATAAGCACACCATCTTAATCGTACCAAAATAAAATTTTCAGAATATGATTAAGTAAATAGCTATGCAAGAACTTTGAAATCATCAATAATAGAAGCAACTCACTAGGTGTTTTTTAATATTTAGGGCCTCTCTATTAATTCTGGCTGAGCAGGTATGCGTTTAAAATGTTTGAGATCGAGGCGAAGATCGCAGTTAATAGCAGGCTATTAACAAGATTTTCTACGAAGTTATCGAATATTTTAAGCGTATAGATGCCAG
>CAZDMC010000186.1:0-4912 GCA_964506335.1 uncultured Methylomarinum sp.
TTTACTATGGCTTATGCACAAGTGTAAGCGGTCAACTGATTTATCTAGGTTTATCAGGCTTCTGAAACAGGATGTTTCAGAGAGCTTACGCCACACATGGATGTGTAAGTGCAGCTCGAAGCAGGAGCTGTTTGCTGCCATGAACGTATTCACGCGTCCTGATAAACCAATAGCCTACAACCCAAGCTTCAAATACACTGCGTAGATACAAATAAACAAGCTAAAACCGAAATACTATTTCCTGTTTTTTTTCTGCTGATTATTGTATCTTTTCTGCTGCTTAATTCGCTTTATCTTTAATTTTTGATCGCGTATTTCTGTTTCAGATAATAACTGAAAAATATCTGCTGGCATACCGTAAGGAAGATCAACCAGAGTATAATGATTCCTAACATCCATTCTTCCGATCTGATTTCTTTCTACCCCTGATATTTCCACTAGCGTATTCTTTACTTCTTCAGGCAATACCTGATGCTTTCGTCCTATTTCCAGTCGATATCTAACTCGCTTTTGTTTAACGGGTGAAATTAATATGTCAGCCTTGCTTTTCTGTTCTGAACAGCTTTCCTCGCTTTTCTGCTCAGAGGATATATTCACCTTATTATGGTACAAAAGTGCGGCAGCACTCTCTATTACACTGACACCCAGTTGTTCCGACACATTTAAAATAAATGCTTGTTGTTGTTTCAGATCCTGCTCTGTCAATAGCAACTTTAAACTATTGATTAACATAACTTCCTTGCTATCTTCTTGGTGCATAAAACGACTACAATCTATCCTGGTTTATATCTACAAATGCTTCATCCCGTAAGCGCCGCATCCATAACTCTGTCTCTTCCTCTATTTTACGTGCCCGAATAAGCTCCTTAACCTGATTTTTTTTAAATTCCACACTATTATCTTTTTCTTGCTTTTCCAGTACTTGAATAAGATGCCAGCCAAACTGTGTCTGAACAGGATTACTTATTCCATTGATAGCCAATTGATTCATTGCAGATTCAAAAGCAGGGACTAAATCCCCAGGGGCAACCCAGCCCAAATCTCCTCCATTAATGGCAGAGCCTTTATCATCCGAATTTGAGCGTGCCAAGGTTGAAAAATCATCCCCATCCTGAATTCTCTCTTTTAGTGCTAGTAATCTTTTTTTTGCTTCTGCATCATTAATTAATTCATTGGTCTTGATCAGAATATGTCTGGCTCTGGTTTTAGTCACCATATATTTATCAACACCCTTTAATTCCAGCATCTTGATAATATGAAAACCACTCGGGCTTCTGATTAAATCTGCGACTTCGCCTTCATTCATTTTACTGACAACATCAACAAACAGGGTAGGGATCTCACCAATAGTTCGCCAACCTAGATCTCCACCTTTTAACGCATGACTACCGGCAGAAACAGAAAGAGCCGTTTGTTCAAAATTCGCCCCTCCTTGCAAGTCAGCAATCACCTTTGTTGCCACTTCTTTTGCTTGCTGTATTATTGATGAAGAAGCAGCTTCTGTAATGGGTATTAGAATGTGCCCCAGGTGATATTGCACATTATCCTTACCTATCTCTCCCTGGGTTTCAAGATAATGACTAATTTCTCTATCGGTAACCTTGATTCGAGAACTGACCTCTCTGACTCGCAACTGATTAATAATAATTTCATTGCGTATATTGTTCTCAAAATCCTGGAAATTCATGCCCTGTTTTTTCAGTTCTTCTCTAAACTGAGCTAAGGATAAGTTATTTCTTCTGGCGATATCCGTCATTGAGCCCTGTAACATGGCATCACTCACTCTGATACCTGATCTTACCGCAAATTGTTTTTGTAATTTATCTATAACCAGACGTTCAAGTACTTGCTTTCTAAGCACAAAGGCCGGAGGAACCTGGACATTACTGGCTTGTAGATTCCTGACAATATTATGCACCTCGTCGGCTAATTCTCTCTCCAGGATAACCTCATCTTCTACTATGGCTATGATACGATCCAGAATTTCTGCATTGACTGTAAAGCTGTTTAATAAGGTAGTTAAGATTAACCCCACAATAAATTTTTTATATCTACGGTTCATTATTCTGGCCTCAAATATCCTCTAAGATTTTCTTCAAGAAACTCATCCACTTTATCACCAAAATCACTCAACCCTTTTAATTCTAATTGCACAAAAACACCTTGGTCTGTATCATTATCAGAAGAATCATTGTCTTCCTTAAATCGTCGCCAAATCACACGAAATCGCCAGCAACAACTTTCTTTTTCTAGCCCAATAAAACTTTCAGGCGTCAAATTATTTCTTAGGGAATATTGCCAGCGTCCTACCCCAAACCAGTTGTCATAAATAGGCCAACGCATCGAAATATCAGATTGAATAATGGTGGCAGGTCTATCCGGATTATCCCGCCTATAACGGTAGCCCAGATTGATAATCTGTTCAGGCTGGTTTCGGTATCTAAATTCTACCTGTCCCCGAGTAATATCATTGGCATCTGGATTCCATTGTACTCCGGAAGAAAAAGACAAATGATCGGTTATCTGACCACTTAATTCAGCAACCACATTAGAGAAATTAGTGGTTTCAGGCGAGCCATTTGCTGCTAATGTCACTTCTCTATCTTGAAAATAAAAAATCTCTCCCACACTAAAATTCAAGCGTTCTTGTCCAGATTCTGAATCAATCAAACGTGTAGTCAACGCCATAGTTACCTGGTTGGCATCCTGAATTCTATCTGTGCCGCTAAAACGGTTTTCTCTGAACAGACTATTAAAATTAAAATCATTCGCTGCTGTATCAAACAGCGGGATATCATCTTGATCTACTTTAGGAATATAAAGATAAAACAATCTGGGTTCAAGGGTGTGTAAAAACTTTGATCGACCAAAATCAATTTCTTTCTCAAAAAACAAACCACTATCCACTGAAAAAATGGGCAAGGTACGGCTTATATCATCTTCTCTACCCGCTACTTGATCTTGTAAAAAATACTGAGTATGTTGCACTGAGATACTTGGCGTAACAAAGGCTCCTGATGTTTCTATGGGAACAGTAATAGAAGGTCTGGTGTTAAATCGCTGACCGCTCACCCGGCCATCTCGATAAAAATGGACGTATTCATTGTCCATCGTTAAATCAACTGGCCATTGTTCAAAGGAATGATTTAAGTTCAAGCTCACTTGCGGTAGTTTTTGATACGGTTTGCTGGCATCGCTAATATCATCATCTATAGTTTGATAAGTTTCCATGCCTGCCCGGAATGCGATACCTGTGGTATTGTAATTTAGATTAGCCTGGCTTCTAAGAAAACGATTAGTAGAAATACCCAGGGCATTATTTAAATCATCAAAGTAATCAGAATCAGAAACATAATTCAAATCGACACGACTGTATAAGTTTTTAGTAAATTGAGCATGATCTTTAAAACTTGCTGAGTACCTGGTTTTTTCCAGTAATAAATCATAAGGCAAATATTCTATTCCGAGTGAGCCTTCATTCATTTTAGTCAAATAACGAAATTGTCCACTTAGCATACCCCCTCGCCTGGTCATGTATCTTGGCCAGAGAGTAAGATCATAATTAGGTGCAATATTGAAGTAATAAGGAACCACCATGTCAAAGCCATTATCATCCGTATTGCTAAACGAAGGAGGCAATAAACCTGATAAACGTCGATCATCCAAAGGAAATGAAATATAGGGTGTGTATAAAACAGGCAGTCCTTTAAACTCAATCCAGGCATGTTTTGCAGAAGCCTTGCCTGATTGTTTATTCATTTTTAAGCGATCAGCATGAACTACCCAATCCTGATTGCCAGGACGACAACTGGTAAATGCGGCATTTTTGTAGCGCGATAATAATTTACTATCTCTATAAACAACATCAGCACTACCACGGATAGGTGTAGATGGCGAAATAAATAAGGTGTTTCTTAACCGTGCCTCATCTGTTGCCAGATTTAATAATGCGGTATCACTGTAGAGAGAAAGTTCATCTTCACTATAAAAAACATGTCCCTGGGCATCCATAGTTTCGGAAATCGTGTCATAACTGGCAATATCTGACAATACTTTTTGGTCTGCACGAATAATTTCGACATTACCAAAAAAACTAGTGATTTCTTTGTCAAACACCTCAGAATAATCTGCCGTTACATCCATAGGTGCGGTATTGCGCAGGTCTTTTCCCGGAATGTATTGTGGCTGGCCTCTGGTTTGTGCAGTACAGTTTTCCCAAGGGTCATATTTTAGCTGGGAATGCAATGTTTCAAAAATCTGCTCCTCGCCATAATCAAATGCCGCAGCAAAAATCCCGGTATAAGCATCAGGCGCCTCTACAGCTCTCGCTTGTCCTTTAGGATCAGCACCAAGCAAGCTACAATTCCATGTTTCATTTTCGTCATTGGTTGAACAAGTCCAGCCAGGACGCTTAGCAACAGTGCCAGGCGGTTTAACATAGACGGTTTGGGGTTTAGCAATGAACTGGGGCTGGGGCTGGGGTTGGGTCTGAGATTTGGATTTGACCGGTGCAGGCAAAGCCAGTAATTTTACAGGTGCTTCTTCGTCTTGCGCAGGCTCTTTTTTTTCTATTTCAGACTGTTCTATTTCAGGCTCTTTATTCTCTGAAAAGCAAGACCATTCCTGCCCTTTTACTTTTTCACAATTCCAAGTGTCATTATTTGCAACACCTAGCCCAGAGTAAATAAAAAGGAAGAAAACAATCAGTAATCGGCAATGCATAGAAGCGTGTCGGAAAGTGGGCTTATCAACAGAAAATCAGTTATTTTTATTTTACCTTAGTTTTAAAACATCAACTAAATAAATTCGCATCTACGCCTATCTATTTATAAGCAAGGGAAACGCGTGTAAATGTATTCAACTATGTAAAATACCCACAAGCTTGGTAAGATAGGCTACACGAACATTAATA
>CAZDMC010000187.1:0-4892 GCA_964506335.1 uncultured Methylomarinum sp.
TATCAAAAAGAATTTATTCAATATGCACTTGATTGTGGCGTTCTTAAATTTGGTGAATTTACCTTAAAATCAGGACGCGTCAGTCCTTATTTTTTTAATACCGGTCTGTTTAATACTGGCGAAACATTAGCTCGGCTAGGTCAGTTTTATGCAAAAACCCTGATAGATTCAAAACTTGAGATTGATCTTTTGTATGGCCCTGCCTACAAAGGTATTCCATTAGCCAGCGCCACAGCTATTGCCTATTCACAATTGCAACAAGACATACCTTTCGCCTTTAATCGAAAAGAAGTAAAAGATCATGGCGAAGGCGGTTTAATTGTTGGAGCACCATTACAAGGTAAGGTTTTAATTATTGATGATGTTATTACTGCCGGTACATCTGTCCGCGAGTCTGTAGAAATTATTAACACAATGGGTGCTGAACCGGCCGGCGTTTTAATTGCACTGGACAGACAAGAAAAGGGTGAGAACAACCGCTCTGCCGTTCAGGAGGTCAGTAAGCAATTTGATATTGCTGTTATCTCTATTATTTCCTTATCTCATATTATCGAGTTTTTAGAACTGGCAGGAAATTCATCTGAGCAGCTTAAAATTATTAAACAATATCGTCTGGAATATGGGATTTAGCTTTTTATTTTCTGAGCGGATACAAATTGTTTAGGCCTAATTCCTATCAACAATAATGATAATGCGTAAACCAGACCGCCTGCAATAATCCACAAAGCCAGATTAAATACTTTGTCAAAGGCAGTCCATTTAAACCACTGCTCACTATCTACACAAATATATAAAAACAGTGCCATCATTTCATTAGCAAAAATAATTTTGACGATAAAATTTGCCCAGTTTTTGCCGGGCTTATAAATCTTATCTTTTAATAATCGCGTTAATAATAGAGATGCATTAAAAAAAGCAGCTAAAGAAGTCGCCAGTGCCAAACCTGCATGGGCTAGAGGAAAAACCAAAGCGATGTTTAAGCCCATATTGGCAAACATAGCATAAATGCCAAAGCGAACTGGGGTTTTCATATCTTTACGCGAGGTAAAACCCGGCACCAACACTTTAACCAGGATAAAACCTAATAATCCTACTGCATACGCCATTAAGCTTTGTCCGGCCAACTGTACATCATGGCTGCTGAATTCATCATATTGAAATAATGTCGATAACATCGGTTCAGCCAATATCAGCAGGCCTACCGAAGCAGGTAAACCAATCAGTAACACCAGACGCAAAGCCCAATCCAGAGATTTGGAGAATTCAACAGGATTATTGGCTGCATGATTTTTAGATAAACTGGGTAAAATGACAGTCGCTAAGGCAATGCCGAAAATTCCTAGCGGAAATTCAACCAGTCTATCCGAATAATACAGCCATGAGACACTACCAGCAGCTAAAAAAGAGGCAATCAGGGTATCCAGAAGTAAATTGATCTGAGTCACTGAAACACCAAAAATAGCGGGTAACATTAGTTTTAAAATGCGTTTAACTCCGGGATCTTTAAATCCCGGTTTTAAATGAGGTAATAGTCCTAATTGATATAATGCAGGGAATTGAAACAATAACTGCACGATGCCTGCTACAAACACGCCCCAGGCCAAGGCTACGATAGGATCTGCCATTAAAGGCGCGAGCCATACCGCTGCTGCGATCATACAGATATTTAAAAACACCGGGGTAAAGGCAGGGATGGCGAATTTGCCATGGGAATTTAAAATACCCCCGGCTAATGCCACTAAAGAAATAAAAAACAAATAAGGAAAGGTAATCCTGAGCATTTGCACGGCTAAATCATATTGCTTTCCTTCATTAACAAAACCCGGCGCAAAAATAGTGATTAAAATGGGGGCTGCAATCACTCCGACAATAGTAACCAATAATAAAATCAAGGTCAGTGCGCCCGCTGTTCTGTCGATAAATAACTTTAAAGCCTGTTTGCTGCCTTGCTCCCTATAATCCGATAATACAGGCACAAAGGCCTGTGAAAAGGCACCCTCAGCAAATAAACGACGCATGAAATTGGGGATCTTAAAGGCCACGAAAAAAGCATCTGTTGCTGAGTCAATGCCAAATAGTCGTGCAAATAGCATATCCCTAATGAAACCAAAAACTCGTGATATCATGGTCATGCTACTGACAATAGCGGTTGATTTAAAAAGTTGTCGGCTCACTGTTATTCACTAGGCTTTCAAAAAACGTTGACAATCATATCACTTACTAAGATAATACGCTGTTCTTAAATTAACAGAATGAATTGGAAACATGGCTAACACAGCACAAGCGAAAAAAAGGGCGCGTCAGGCAGAAAAAAGCCGTCTCCGCAATGCAAGTCAACGCAGTAAAATGCGTACTTTTATCAAAAAAGTAATTGCAGCCGTTGAGTCTGGTAATAAAGAAGTAGCACAAGGAGCCTTTAGCACAGTGGTTTCTATTATTGATAAAGCGGTTACAAAAGGACTTATTCATAAAAACAGAGCAGCACGTAGTAAAAGCAGATTGAGTGCAAAAGTACAATCAATGGCTTAAGTGCTAACAGTTTCTAAAAAAGCCGTTATGTCCTGGGCATAGCGGCTTTTTTTATGTGTGAAGTATAACTATTCAGCAATTTTTAAAGACCGAATTCTGTTAATAGCGGCTGCCACTTCGTATTTTCTCGGCAATGACTGCAATCCCGGATAATCAGGCTCCAAAAAAGCCAAACCCTGCTTTTCCAGTTTTTTATAAAGCCAATTCAGCCAATAGTTAATCTCTTGCTGCTCACTTCCCTGCTCTCGCATAGCGCCTCTTATTTGTAACAAACAATAACCCACGCTCAACACCTGAGGTGATTCAGCAATGTGTGGCAATGCCTCCAGCTTGATCAAATCCATCCCATACTCTAATTGCCTCGGAGCATTGCGTAATGGTTTTATCCGCTGTGCTATTTTTTTCTGGAGTCGTTTATTGGTGTAAGATGGGTCAAAATTATCTGGGGATAGCTTTCTTTGAGAAGAAAAATTCAGTGGAAAATATTCATCTTCATCGATTTCGCCTAGTTTTTCCCTGACTTTAGCCGTTATATCCTGACATTGATAATTTTCCATGTGTAAACAAAGGTCCGCTTTTTGCAAAAAAGCGCCTAGTCCACCCACTACAAAAATCATGGAAACAGCATGTTGTTGCCATATTGAGCGCACGCTGGAATAAAGCGGCTTAATCGGATCCGCTGCCGAACCTAATACAGTTTTTATCAACTCATCTCTGATTAAAAAATTACTTGCCGAGCTATCCTCATCAAATAATAGCAAGTCTGAACCCGATTGTACTGCTTCTACAATACTGGCAGCTTGCGAAGTACTGCCACTGGCATTATCAGTGCTAAATTGCCGGGTCGAAATACCATTAGGCAGCAAACCGATAAAAGAACTAATATCCACATTTTTTATGCTCCGACCTTGTTCTGCACGCACAAAAAACGCATCTTCTCTGGTCACGACATATTCTCTACCATCGCCTGGGATATGTGCATAGACACCCATCAGAATCGCCTGTAATAAGGTGGATTTTCCATGATAACCACCGCCAGTAATACAGCTTATTCCATACTTGATTGCCATGCCCTGAATCTGCTTATTATCAGCTAATGGAATATCAATCTGCAACGATGGAGGAGACTGAAATCTTGTGATTTTATTACTGGCAACTGGCTTGTCGTCTACGCCGCTTCGTCTTGGCAAACAAGCACCATTATTAATAAAAGCGCAGTAACCGTTTTCTGCCAAATAATCCTTTATTTGTTGGCGAGTATTCTGAATTTCAACATACTTTTGTAAAAGTCGCTTTGTCGCCTTATCATAGTTTTTATAAAACAGGCTGTATTCAACGATGCGCTGTAATTCCTGATCAAACATTATCCATGTTTGTTCGGCATCAAATTGTCCACTCCTGGTATTTTTGCAGGGCAAACTAAAGATAAAGCGTAGCTCAATACCTTGTTTAGAGAATAAAACACTGTCTCTTTCCAGCATTTTTTGACTGAGTTCAATAGTGTGAAATGAGCCGCTACCGTCTCGGCCTCTGTTTTGTGCAGCAAATTGAGATATAGTCTGATTAAAGCGGCGAATCAAAAAATCAGCTACCGCTAAACGGCTATAAGGTGAATGAAAAAATGACTGAGGAATTTCACTGGCGGCAATAGAACAATTAATGGCAGCAATAGAAGCCGGATTTGCACCGGGGCTACCCTGTATTCTTATAAAATGAAAATCGTATTGAGGAAAATGAAAAAGCCCTTTTAACTTTTGTATCGCTTGATAAGGCTGGCCGGCAAGTGAATCAAGCCGCGTTTTTAATGATTTCATTTTAATCACACTCCGATGGATGACACTCTGAACCCCATGCAGAGCCTCATTACCTTTAAATCAAGGATTAAATTTAAAAACCAGTTCGTAGCCTGTATGGAACGAAGTGAAACACGAGAATTGCACAATTGGATTCCCTTATTACGCCTTGCTTCATAACGGCTACAGCTTAACCTAATGACAATGATGTAACGTATAGGAACTAGAGCATATTTCTCTCTTTTACCAACCATTCTCCGAAACAAATTCAGCCAAAGGTTTTCCCTGAGTCCAGTTTTCCATTTCTAGCATAGGTTTTGGATAAAATTCAGCAACGTGGCCTAAACATAAAATAGCAATAGGCTGACTGCCGTCAGGCATCTGTAGCAAGCTGGCTAATTGTTCAGGGTCAAATAATGAAACCCAGCCCATTCCCAACCCTTCAGCTCTGGCCGCTAACCACATATTTTGAATAGCACAGGCAGTTGAAGCCAAATCCATTTCCGGTAGAGTGCGCCGTCCAAAAATATGTTGCTCGCGCTGGTCTTGTAAGGCCACAACAATCAGTTC
>CAZDMC010000188.1:0-4886 GCA_964506335.1 uncultured Methylomarinum sp.
TATGTTTCGAGCTGAACTTTTAAAAAATCAGGGTACAACGTGGTGAAACCTGACAGCTAATCTTGTTGGGTAATATTGCCGATACTGTTCCTCGCAATCACTGCAATAGTATTGACCATCATTTGATTGTTCTTCTGTTAGACAAAACCACCCAAACCCTTCCCAAAACGTATTTTCATCATCCCAAGGCATTTTATGATGTAACTCAAAAAGAGCATCTTCTTCGGTTATTACCCATAGCAGTGTTTCAGTAATACCCTTTAAATTAAAAGTAATAGAATTATCATTCTGTTGAATATTGCAAGGTAAATGATGAAACCGATGGCTATTGATTGATAACCATTTCAGAAAAGAGTGCTGTACAAATTTAGTATTCATTGGCACAAAGAGTATATTCAATCATAAGTTTATGATGTTTTTGCAATAGGAATGACTTTAAAAACATGTTTATCTTTAGCTCTTTTTTTATAGGCTTCCCATTCATCAGGAGAGAATAAAAGGGCTTGTGTCCCTTTGCTTTTATATAGATTCAATATTAAAAACTTGTCAGAGATTATTTTTTCATTACTCCATTTCAAAATATTTTCAAAACAATGTATTTCCCATAGTGCTAATTTGCTAGGGTAATATTGTCGCTTTTCTTCTTTATTACGACAATGTTCACAAAGATCACAATAATATTGACAGGCTGAAGAATGCATTTCAAACACTTCAAATGATATAAAGGAATCCCAAAAGTCATCTTTATCATCAGGAATTTTATGGTAGACGCTTAAAGTAGCTTCTCTTTCTGAAACAGACCATATCAGTAGCTTGGTGATTCCCGTTAAATTGAATGTCACACTCTTGTTATTTCTACGGATATTACAAGGCGTATTATTAAAGCGATGGCTGTTGACAGGTAACCACTTCATAAAAGCATTCATGGCAAAAGTATGTTTCATGTATTGATATCAGCTCAGGAATTCATAGCAATATTATGATAGGGAAATAATAACTTGTTCTTGCGACAAACAACGCCGTAATTGTTATTAAGTGTGATAGATTTTTCTTTTTCCTCATAAATTGAAAATACGCGACTTTATATGTCGCTTATTTTAAGTATGCTTTTCTTTTTTAAAATTATTACTGAAGAAAATGTTTAATAAATCAAATTATGTTGCTTATTCAAGAAACTATATTAGTGAAGAAGATTTAACAGATGAACAAAGACAGAAGTTACTCCAGTTAAACAAAATTCTTATGCAAATAGAGCAGAATTTAAAAATTGAAGCCGATAAATTAACAACTGTTTACAATCGAAAAGTTGAAGATAGTCAAGAATGGATAGATGACTATGAGATAGACCTAGAAATCAGTTTTTATCTTAAAGAAACTGATCCAGCTTTTGATGACGATAGAGATAATATCCTAGTGGTATTATATGAAGACTTAAAATATCAAAAGTATAGAGAAAAATTGAAAACTGGGGTCAACCATAATCTATTCAATAACCGGAAAAATCATTCAATGTCTGCTGAATTTCATTGCTGGTTTTATCACTGCTTATATGACCATACAGGGCTTGGCTGGCAAAATATGCTAAGGATTGGACATATATGTATAGAGATAAATTGTCGCTTACAACAGACTATCAACCTGGATGTTGAGAGTTAACATTTAAAGCCTACTTTACAATTGGCTTTAATAATTTTGCTGTGGTCGATCCCATGTTGTGATGCTACCCGGTAGTAAAAATCATAGAAGCTTAGTTTATGCTAATTTTTTTGTCATGCACAAAGAAAAGTTTAAAAACAAGAAAGTACTTTGTTTATAGCATCTGTATTTAATGCTGCTGTTCTATTATATTGCTCACATAAAGCTCCTCTAAAGCCCAGATAATCAGCTTTTAGTTGCAAAATCTTGGATATATCATCGGCTTTAAGCGAGCCGGCCAAGCCACAGAGTAGCTCAGCTTCATTCGCTTTTTTTACGAATTCGGCCAACTTGTTGAACGACATCAACTGAGTCAAAGACCCTGATGACTTATTAATGGTATCCAGCATAACACCCGTAAATCCATTTTTTTTTAACAATGTAATGATTTTAAAGTCGGGTTGTTGATCTGCAAAAAGCACAGCGATTAATTGCTTTCCTTGTTCAGTCAAATTGCTAAGTTTTGACAGCGTTGCTTGCCAGTCTCCCCCCGGAAAAAGCCCTATTTTAATGAAGTCCACACCCGTTTCAGACATATCTGAAACGGCATTAAAGATTAAATCAGCCTGCATGGGTAAGTCACCAATAGTCGCACTCACCGGTTTTTGATGATTGACCTGTTGCACGATTTGTTTAACGGTGTCTATGGGCAATGCACCCAATGCACCCTGTTCGGGCTGTTTAAGATCAATAATATCAGCAGCACTGTCTAGTATAATTTGTGCTTCTTTAAGACTGTTAACACTGGCCAGCATCTTAGTCATGTTTTGGTCTGCTTTTGTTTATGCTGCTCAATAATTGCCATCAACCACCCCCAGGCTTCGCGCTCATGAGAACCGGCTGTTTTGTCCAGACCAATTTTCAGGTATTCAATTTCTGATTCTATTTTCTCCAGTGATAACATATTTAATCGACTGACTAAAATAGCGGCTTCCAGCACTGAATATTGGGCGCGATTAAAGCCTTGAAAAGGGGCATGGTTAACGCCATGAATAGCTTTACAAAAAAGCTTAGGCCGAGTCGGGTCATCTTCAATTCTAATTAGTTCCAGTTCTTTATGAGCCAGTGCCGCGACCAGATAATGGCCTTTAATTTTCTCTGCTTTAGTTAATGGCCATTGCCGTTTACCGCTGATACAGCCGGCGAAAATACGCACATCATCACAATAGTTAATAACCGCTGATTTTAGCTCCACTATATTAGTCAAGGTGGTTGATGGGCGAAAAGGCAGAATGATAATCTCATTTTCCTGAATATGAATACCCATAGGCGCAATATGGGTTTTACCTGCTGCATTTTGTGTGCTGACAATAACTTCTTGTATCATTTGTTTTTTTGTAAAGTACTTCCTGCCGGTTTAAAGCTATGTAAATCGACAGTTTGTTCGCTATGTTCAAAGGCACAGCCCCAGTCTAGAGGTTGATCCTGGTTAAATCGTTTGCCTAATTGCCATGATATTTCTGCACGAGCCAGTTCCACTCCCAAATAAAAAGCATGACTGCCATCGCTTTCTACCTGCAATGCGGGAAAAAGATCAAAGGGATCAGTGGCTGTATGCAAGCCATCACGATTATAAATATGAATACCATCAGGGCTGGTTTGTATACGAAAGCTAGGGTCTTTTATTTCACTGGCAAATTCATTGATTTCATCCAGTTGATAAGGAAAAGGCGCAGGGTCATGAATTGTCATCAAGCTAGCATCAATATGTTTAGGTAAGGTGCTATTTTGTTGTGCCGCATACATTATGCGCCGGGCATAGTCGGCTTCTTTAATGGCGCGACAGGCATGTTGACTCACTTGCGTTGCCAAAATATGGTTAATATTTAATTCGGAACACATTCCCAGCAAAAGCGTATTCATACCTGTGGTATCAGCATGGGTTAGCTCGGTGATATTACCGACACCCAGCATCATTTCCACATCGGGATATTGTTGTCTGAAATTATAATTACGGACAATGGATTCAGTAAAACCAAAATGGATAGGGTCTAAAATAGGGTCAACAATAAAAGGTTTGTTTTTAGCTTGCAACACTGAGATGGCATGATCCAGTGTTGCTAATTCGCCATGTTTTTCAGGAATTAATATGGGAATACTGTCTACTTCATCGGCAATCCAGATACTTTTACTGGTTAAACTGAGCATATAATCCGCCCCTGCCCTGCCCCCTTTAATTAAATCCTCGTCCTCCAAAGAATCAATACTAACTGTAAAGCCTTCCTGTTTCAGCGTTCGTATAATCTCTTCCATATAAGGAAAAGGGGTTTCTGGCAAACAACCGATATCAATAACATCAGCGCCATTCTCTTTATAATAATAAGCGCGTTTAATAACTTCATCGACCGTTAGATTAGGGGCGTCTACAATTTCGGCAAAAATTTTGACTTTATAATTAGTTAAGTCAAATTTATGCGCTGCTTTCCCAAAAAACAAAGGTAAATCTTTCAACTCCTCCGGTCCTCGTTCTACAGGAACACCCAGGACTTCTGATAAAGATTCAATATCACCCCGACAACGACCTGGAAGAATTATTTTATCGGCATTGAATGTATTCTTTAAACGCCTGGCAATCATTTCAGTCGTCATTAAAGCGGCAACTTTGACCCCTATTTGATGCACTGTATAGCTAAATTCGGGTTGCATTTGCTTTAATACCAGATGCAATTGTTTTTCTGCCAGCCTTCCTGTCAAAAATAGTAGATGCGCTGGTTTTTCGTTAATATCCGCACTCATCTCAAAGACTTAATCCGTTGTTTTATACTAACGATTAATTCATCAACACTTTCTACTACTTCGGTATATTCAAAGGTTTTTATTTTAGCGGTTGCTTCAAGTTCAATTTTACGGGGATAAACCATTACTTTGCCGCCGGGTGCTGTGGTTTCCATCTCTGGAGCAATATCACAGGGATAAACAATACTGGGAATACGACATTTTCCGGCCTGTGAATACAAATTGGTCACTAAGGAATCGGCAATGCCCAGTACACATTTTGCAATAGTATTTGAAGTCGTTGGTGCCATCACAAAGGTATGATAATAACCTTTGTAAAAATGACCAACGGGCGGTGCAGAAGCTGCCTTATCCCGATAAACCGGATGTTTTTCGCGGACATCTTTCAAATCAACACCATACATTTTAAGTACTTCTTCGCCTGCCTGGCTTAAATATATATCAACATTTTTCAA
>CAZDMC010000189.1:0-4878 GCA_964506335.1 uncultured Methylomarinum sp.
TAATGTTCATGGTTCTGAGCTTAAGCCACTAGTTGTTCCAGCATTCACTGAATATTATAATGGTAGCTCTTTTGTATTAAACTCTGCTGATAGTTGTACTGAGTTTATCCTCCCCAATGCTAATTGTACCGATGCTACATCCGGGAATAATTTTTCTATCAGCGACGCTGTGGATTTTGATTGCTCCTTTGCTACTCAAACCACGCCTGTATCTGTAGGTTCAGGTACTGTAAAAGCTTGCATGAGTAATACTACAGTAAATAATGGTGAGGCTTTGCTTACCCTCAGTGATAATACCAATACAGCCAATGGTTCTGGAACAGGTAATACCGGGTATGTTGATATAACCACAAATCTTACCAACCTGTCTTGGTTACAATATGACTGGGATGCAAATGGTACAGATGATAATTGCCCCAGTGCCAGAGCTACTTTTGGTATTTATAAAGGCAATAGTCAGCAGATTTATTTTAGAGAAGTGTATTAGGAGCTCTTACTCTTGTGATCTAAAAACCGGACAATATCGGCTAATATTTCTTGACTGTCTTGATAAGGTATTGAGAGAGCAGATAAAATAGAAAAATGATCTATATTCTGATAGATATGAACCTCTACTTTACCTTCTTTCTTTTTAACTTTTTCCGCTAGATTTTTAATATTTCTAGGGAAAACCGTTGTGTCTTCTTCACCATAAAGTAATAATAAAGGCGGTTCTGTGCCATCTACAAAATTAACCGGCTGGGATGCAGGAAATTTTTGTTCTGGTCCAAACACGATAGATTGGTAGGGTTTGGTAAAAGGCAAAAAGTCATAGGGTCCGGCTAAACCGACAAAGCCTTTAATGCTTTCATAAGTCTCTGCTTGTAAATTTTCTTCATTCAATGTCAGCATTGCCGCAATATGGGCTCCGGCTGAATGTCCCATTAAAAAAACTTTGTTACTATTGCCGCCATATTGCTTAATATTATCTTTCACCCATTCCACCGATTTACTTGCATCGTTAATAATGGCGTCAAATGTCACTTCGGGATGCCGTCTATAATCCGGCAGCACCACAATATAACCTTGCGCCGTTAATGCTTGCGCAACAAAGCTATACTCTTCCTTAGTTCTGGTTTCACAACCGCCCCAGCAACCGCCATAAAAGAAAATAACCACAGGATGTCGCGGGCTATTTTTATCCACCTGTTTTTCGGGAACGTATATATCCAGCCGATTCAAGGCATGTTCAGCATAAGCTATATCCTGATAAACAGAGTAGCTATCTAGTTTTGCCAGAGTATTAACTATTAATAATGAGGCACTAGTACATGCGCCCAGTATTAAATAGAGCATTGACAATAAAAAAACTTTATAGTGTTTCATTTTAATTACCTTTCAAATTCTTTATGGCTTCAATCTTTCCTGTTTTATATAGCTTCCGGCGTTGTCCTTATGCCATGAGAGCAAGGCTCGCTATTAAAAAAGCAGGCATAAAGCTTGAGCTGCGCGAGGTGGTATTGCGTAATAAACCTCAGCAATTACTGGCTATTTCTGCTAAAGCTACCGTCCCTGTTTTACAATTACCGGACAGCACTATTATTGATGAAAGTCTGGATATTATGAATTGGGCTTTATCGTGCAATGATACTGATAACTGGCTGCAACAGGAAATTACTGATGATATTTTACCGCTTATTCAATGCAATGACGGCGAGTTTAAATATTATTTAGACCGTTATAAATATGCAGACCGTTATCTTGAACATGATGTCTGTTATTATCGAGAAAAAGGGGAAGTGTTTCTAGCTGAATTAGAAAATAGGTTAACTCAAAATAACTTTCTTTGTAGCAATGCCATTTCTTTAGCTGATATGGCTATTTTTCCTTTTGTTAGACAATTTGCCCATGTCCATTTAGATTGGTTTCAGTCTTCTGAATATATAAAATTAAAGCAATGGTTATTCAACCATATTGAGTCAGCGTTGTTTGTCTCTATTATGGAGAAATATCCTGTTTGGCAAGCTGGTGATCAGATGCTTATCTTGTAGTTAGGAAACTGGCAAACAAAAATACTGCGTAATATGGGTAGGTTATTTATTTCCAGCTGCCTTAGAGGATAAATAATTATTGCTTCAGCAGTACCACAATAGTACTATTACTTATGCCCCCTAAAATAAGAGAATTAATTAGTCAATTACTAAGCGTAGGTTTTGAGAGTCGAGGAGGCAAAGGTAGTCATCGTAACTTTACACATGATAGTGGGACAAAAATTACTGTTAGTGGAAAAACTGGAGATGATGCCAAACCCTATCAAGTCAAAGCAGTAAAAAAAGCTGTTGATGAGGCATCAAAATGAAAACAAGTGATAAATACTTAAAAATCGTTGAGTGGTCAGAACAAGACGAATGCTATATTGGACACTGCCCTGGTTTGATGGCGGGAGGGATTCACGGTGAAGATGAAGCTAAGGTTTATAAAGAGTTATGTGAAGTTGTAGAAGAATGGATAGCTATTTATAAAGAAGATAGTGAGCCGTTGCCTTTAGCAACAGCAGGAAAAAAATATTCTGGTAAATTTAATCTTCGAGTTGGCGAGAATTTACATAAACAATTGAGTGTTGATGCTTTAATAGCGGGTGAGAGTCTCAATTCGTACTGTATAAAAAAATTGCAAGAATCGTATACCGCTCAGTTCTAAGTCAATTCTTTAGCCTGTAAATCAGCATGATAAGAAGACCGAACTAAAGGCGCACTGGCCACATTTTTAAACCCAATCGCTTCAGCAATCTCGGCATAACGATCAAATTGTGCGGGTGTAACATATTCTTTAACCGCCAAATGATCTTTACTAGGTTGTAAATATTGCCCTAATGTCAACATACCACAACCATGATCATGTAAATCCTGCATAACTTGATGCACTTCATCTTGCTGTTCACCAAGACCCAGCATAATACCTGATTTGGTTGTTGTCGAAGGATAAGCTGTTTTATATTTTTGCAACAACGTTAATGAGCCCTGGTAATCAGCGCCAGGCCGGGCTTCTTTATAAAGCCTTGGTACGGTTTCCAGGTTATGATTAAACACGTCACAAGGTTGTTGTTTAAGTATATCTATGGCTTTATCCATGCGTCCACGAAAATCGGGTACTAATATTTCTATTTTGGTATGAGGTGATTGCTCTCGTATTGCTTTAATACAATCGGCAAAATGTCCTGCGCCACCATCTCTTAAATCGTCTCTGTCAACTGAGGTAATTACCACATATTTTAGCGCCATTGCCTTAATGGTCTTAGCGAGATTACCCGGTTCATTCTGATCCAGATGTTTAGGTTTTCCATGTGCCACATCACAAAATGGACATCGCCGAGTACAAATATCACCCATAATCATAAACGTCGCTGTGCCATGACTAAAACACTCAGCCAGGTTTGGACAGGCGGCTTCTTCACAGACGGTATGCAAATTATTTTCTCTCAGCGTCTGTTTTATCCGGGTTATATCTTCATTAGCTGAAATCTTAACGCGTATCCAGTCCGGTTTGCGTAAAACAGTCTCTGGTTTTTCTACTTTTATCGGTATTCTTGCCAGTTTTTCCGCATTACGTTGATGGCTTTGTGGTGTTGACCTTGATGGTGCATTTAGGGACATTTTTCTATCACTTGTAAAATATGGTGAACAACAGGAACTACCAGTTCATAACTGTTAATTATAACATTGTGATCAGTAAGCTGGGTTACTTCCAGATCTGGATAACCACAGGTATTGATCTGATTAAACGGTGATAATGCCATATTATTATTAAAACTCAGGCCATGATAACAACAACCTTTCTTAACCCTTAAAGCTACTGAACCTATTTTCTTATTATTGACATAAACACCCGGCGCATCCGCTCTGGCAATGGCTTTAATGCCATATTGAGATAAAGTGGAAATCATGGATTGTTCCAGTACAGTTACCACCTCTCTGATGCCTATTTTTAAGCGTTCTATATCCAGTAATACATAAACAATTAGTTGACCTGGGCCATGATAAGTCACTTGCCCGCCTCGGTCTGTTTTTATCACCGGAATTTTATCAATATTTAATACATGTTCACGCTTACCATTAAGCCCTAAAGTATAAACTGGTGGATGTTCGACTATCCATATTTCATCCGCTGTGTTTTCATCTCTGGCTAAGGTAAATGTCTGCATTTGTTGCCAGATTAATTGATAGTCTTGCTGGCCTAGGCGTTTTAATACAGTTTGCATCAATTTATCGTAACTTTTTCACAAACTGCTCAATATCTTCTGGTGTACCTAATTGACTGGCTTGTACCATTTGAATATGAGGTGCTAAATCCATTATTGTCGCGGCAAACAGTCCACTACTCAAGCCTATTTGTTCGCCCGATTGTGAATATAATTTAGTATTGCCTATGCCACAACTAGGTGATTCATCTTGTAATACCAAGCCGGATAATGAATGTTGCTTAATGAATTTAATGGCAATATTTTGTAAATCCATACTGACATCAATGGCTTGTTCAGAAATTTGTAATACTTTTATAGATGCTCCTACCTGGGTGAGTTGTATTTTTGGCCGAGGAACACCCAAACCAATTTCAACTTCAGGGCAAACGGCAATTAAGCGGCAGTAACGTGTAAGTTCTTCACAAATCAGTGCGGTATATTTATGCTTTCCATCATAACGAACAGCTTGGCCTAGCAAGCATGCACTAACACCGACTAAGGGCAATTCATTCACAATAAATAATCTTGCTCATAAGATGGTTGAATTAAACTTCTTTTCCTGACAAATCGCCCACTTTAGCATTGCCTATACCAAATACTTGAATCCCTTTTCTTATTCTAGCGGAATAATGTTCATGTAAATGACCATGAAAAACCTT
>CAZDMC010000190.1:0-4856 GCA_964506335.1 uncultured Methylomarinum sp.
GGCCAAAATCAGCTTTTCCGCAGTAGACTTTCTATTCTCGGACAGCCTCCTAGAAGTCTATTCTGCTATCAAAGACAATAATTTTGAACTATATTTCTTAATAATTACTCAGCCTTAATATAACCATCTGATCTTTAAATATATGTGGAAAGATAGCTTAACTATTAAAAATAAATCAAGGCCAGTGCATTTTTATTCAATTCCGGTCTGTTTAACATTGGCTTTGATATTCAGTATCCAGACAGTACATGCCCAAAAAAAAATGTATCGCTGGGTTGATGAAAGAGGTCGTGTGTTTATTTCTGATAGGCTACCCCCTGATCAGGTCAAGCATAAAAGAGAATCCTTAAACAAAAATATACGCGTTATAAAGACTACTGAAAAAGAAAAAAGCAAAGAACAGCAAGCGTTGGCAAGGCGCTTAGCAAAATTGCGGCGACAGCAAGAAAAAATCATTCAGAGACAAAATACCTATGACAAGGTTTTACTGAGTACTTATCGTTCAGTTGAAGATATGGCAATGGCCTTAAAAGGGAAGTTGCTAGGCCTTGATGGAAAAAGAAAAATAGTTTCAGGAAACCTGGAACATCTGGAAAAACAATTACAAAAACAGCAAAAACAGGCCGCTCAATTTGAACGTGATGGCTTGAAAGTACCTGTGACTCTTGTAGAAAAAATCACTGCGAGTAAAGATCAAATTGAACAAAGTTTTATTGAGATCTCTTCGCAATTTGAAATAAAGAAACGCTTTCGCGAATCATTTGAGGCTGATATTGCCCGGTTTGCTTTTTTAACAAAATCAGGCACAGCCAATAATACGCTGGATAAAGCAGCTGAAACTAAAGCCGCTAATGAACTAGGTTTATTTGTTTGTGAGTCAGTTGAGCAGTGCGATACTGCCTGGGAAGCTGCCAAAACATTTGTTGATACCTACGCTACAACCCCATTAGATTTCGCCAACAAAAAACTGATTATTAGTTTGCCTGCAAGCCAGGAGACTGAATTGAGTTTGTCGGTTTCTAAACTAAGCATGAAAAATAATAAACAACAATTATTTCTGGACATCCAATGCCATAACTCTTTCCTGGGCAAGGCCTTATGTAATGGAAAAAAAGTAAAAAAAATAAGACATCTTTTTAACGGCTATATCCAATCTGCATTGAAATCCCCTGCTACCTTAACGCCTGAGCAATAAAGTACCCACACCCTGATCAGTTAACAGTTCAAGCAGTACCGCATGTTCAACTCTGCCATCAATAATATGTACGCTGGAAACCCCCCCTTTTAAAGCATCTGTTGCACAACGTGTTTTAGGAATCATGCCTCCGGCAATAGTTCCATCCGCAATTAAATCGTCAATGTCAGTAATAGACAAGCCTGTCAGTAATTTATTTTCTTTGTTCAAAATACCTGCTGTATTAGTCAGTAACAATAATTTTTCTGCTTTTAAGACTTCGGCTATTTTTCCTGCCACCAAATCAGCATTTATATTGTATGAGTGACCATCTTTGCCCACACCAATGGGTGCAATAACGGGAATAAAATCGCTATTACAAAGCATGTCTACAACAGCAGGATCAATACTGTCAACTTCGCCCACATGACCCAGATCAATTATTTCTGAAGCATTTTGATCGTCAGAAAAGGTATTGATGCTGATTTTTTTGGCATGGATGAAATCGCCATCTTTACCGGTTAAACCGATGGCTTTTCCTCCGTTAATATTAATCAAACTGACAATTTCTTTATTGACCAGCCCCCCTAAGACCATTTCAACAACATCCATTGTTTCACTGTCAGTCACCCGCATACCGTTGATAAACTGGGTTGAAATATTGAGTCTTTCCAGTAGCTTTCCTATTTGAGGGCCGCCACCATGAACAACAATCGGATTAATACCCACTAATTTCATCAGCACTATGTCACGGGCAAAACTGTGTTTTAGCGCTTCATCAACCATGGCGTTACCACCAAATTTAACCACAACCGTTTTATCTTTGAATTTCTGTATATACGGCAAGGCCTCAATAAGTACATGCGCGATGGTATTTGAGGGTTTATTTTTCATGGGTTTTTTTAAAACGGTGTTGATAAACCGGGCTTGACTTGATTGAGTAGCGCTTTAAACTGACTCTGGATTTGTTGCAAGGCTTCTGTTGTGTCTGCCTCAAAACGCAAGGCTAATACTGGCAGAGTATTAGACGCTCTGACCAGTCCCCAGCCATCGGCAAATTCAACCCGCATTCCGTCAATATTAACTATTTTAGCGTCAGGAAAATCTGCACTAGAAAGCAATTTTTCCATCAGTGTTATATTTTCTCCTTCTTCTAATTGAATATTTATCTCTGGGGTACTAATACTTTCAGGAAAATCTGCAAAAACTTCATCACTATTACGAGTATCCGATGACAAAATCTCAATAAGACGTGATGCCGCATATAAGGCATCATCAAAGCCAAACCAGCGATCATTAAAAAATATATGACCGCTCATTTCACCGGCTAAAGATGCCCCTGTTTCCTTTATTTTAGCTTTCATAAAGGAATGGCCTGTTCTGAACATAACAGGTCGCCCACCACTTTTAATAATTTGATCATTCAAGTGCCGCGAACATTTAACATCATAAATGACTTCAGTACCTGGTTTAAGGGCAAGCACATCTTTGCAAAAAAGCATCATCTGTCTATCAGGCCATATAATCTTGCCTTTACAATCAACCACCCCCAAACGATCACCATCACCATCAAAGGCAATTCCTATATCGGCATTATGATGTTGAACTGATGTGATCAACTCGGTTAAATTTTCGGGATTACTGGGATCGGGATGATGATTGGGAAATGATCCATCAATATCACAAAATAATTCAATCACCTCGCAACCCAGTGTTTTAAATAGCACAGGGGCTATCTCACCGGCTGCGCCATTACCACAATCAACCACAATTTTCATGGGTCTGACAATATGAATATCTTCAGAAATCAACCCAATATATTCATTAATAAACATAGTGTTTTGTTCTATAGAACCTTGCTCTCCGGTAAGATAATTTTCACTGTCAATACGTTGTTTTAATTGCTGTATTTTGTCACCGGCTAATGATTCTCCATTAATGATAATTTTTACGCCATTGTACTCAGCCGGGTTATGGCTTCCTGTAATAACAACGCCCGATTTACCCTCGGTATGCTGGGTAACAAAATAAACCACAGGCGAAGGCACCAATCCAATATCAATAACATTAACGCCTGTTGAAATAATTCCCTTGGTGAGAGAATTTGCTAGCGTAGGGCTTGAAGTTCGGCCATCTCTTCCTACAATAATGGTTTTAATGCTTTTTTCTTTAACTTCAGATCCGATGGCACGACCTATATCAAAGACAGTATCTTTAGTTAATGTTTTACCTGCCACCCCTCTAATATCATAAGCCTTGAATATGGTTTGATTATTGGCTTTGGCTTCTGGAGCAGAACCCGTCAAAAAGACAGCCGGTTCGCTTTTGCTTTCTTGTTTTGTTTCAGGCAAGGAAACGGGGCTGCTCATAATGACAGGAGCAGGTACCGTTTCTGTTTCAACTTCAGTTTCAAATGCTAAACCGGAGGCTGAGTCTTCGTCAAGAAAACCAAGATCGCTGGGTTCCCCAAAAAAATCGTCAATGTCTCTCTCTGCCTTTTCCTCATCACTTAAATTACTACTCTCTTTACCCTCATTTTCCAGCACGCGTTTAAATTGAATAAGGTTCGAAACAATGGCTTTCATTTCATTGAGATTAATCGGATAACTGCCTACATTTTTACCTGCCAACAGGTCTTTCATCGCTCTTAGAAGACTCATCTGGTCTTGTCTTAATGAACTAGTGATATTGCGATAGCTTACGAAAAAAGCCAGACAGGCCAAAAGAACTGGAATAATAATCATGCCGACAATCACACTCATAGAAAGAACATCCGCCGATGCTTTTGGCCAATAGTGAATATTCCAGACTGTTTTTGAAACCTTGGTATTATTAGAAGTATCCACTTTATCCGATACATTGCCGACACTGCCCAGTAATGCATTACCCTGTTTTAGCTCTATGAAGCCTTCTTCAATCTGGGATTTTTTTAGACTAGCCGCTAAAAAATCAAACTTTAGACTGGCTAGAACAACACCGATAGCAACATCATTTTTTTTGACCACCGCCGTAATCGCTAAATGTCTATTCTCTCCTCGACCCTGAATCACGGGTATCTGGCTTTTAATTAAGGTTTCCTTGACCATGAGCAAATCGGCATTCCCCATATGCGGAATAGCAGATTCATCCAGTTCACTTATCTCAGCAGGTAATAGTCTTATTTTCAAACTATGGGGTAATATTTGTTCTAGCCTGTTTGCTACTCCTGCCATTTGAACAGGATCTTCACTTTCGATAGCCTTGACTACTTCAGCAGTGCTCGCCATATTAACAAGAATTTTCTGTAATATATTGATTTGTGAGGAAATACTATAAGATAAACCATTAGCCAATGCCGTCGTCGCATTTTGATTAGCCTGTCTGACATCCGATTTTGAAAGCAAAAAAACACCCCCACTAGCAATGAAAATCATCACAATGCTTAGCACAGATAAAATACTAAAAATACGAAGCATTTTTATTCTCCAGCGAGTATTTTAACGTCGACCTGTATGACCAAAACCACCTTCCCCTCGATTACTTTCATCAAATTCGCTGACCTGCTCAAATTCTACCTGAAGCACAGGCACAAAAACCATTTGTGCTATACGTTCACCCACTTCAATAGTAAACGATGCATTTCCTCTATTCCAGCATGAAACAAATACCTGACCTTGATAATCAGCGTCAATAAGACCCACTA
>CAZDMC010000191.1:0-4853 GCA_964506335.1 uncultured Methylomarinum sp.
GGCTAATAATTTACCATTTTTGGCAGTCAGTTCTACTAATTGAGTTTGCTTGTAATAGCGGTATAATTCTGCAAAATAATTGGCAAAAGAAGTGTTTGTCAAAAAACTATTAGCCAGTGGTTGTTGCTCCATCTGGTATTCTGTTTGGTTATTCCTGGTTAATCGAAACAAAGAGAATACGTCTTCAATACGGGTTTCTTTTTTTAGACCGATAAAGACGTTATAGCCAAATAATAGCGAGTCACCGACTTGTACGATATCACGCGCCACACAATTATTTTCAGTGCGTACCCGAATACGCGCGGCAACTGCCATTTCAGCACTGCCGAATTCAGCTAGACGGGCTTTATTTAAAGTTTGAGTTTGCTGTTTGAGTTTTCTGCCTTGTGCTAACAGGCGTTTACGAATGACTTCGTAGGCACCGCCTTCGGCTACAGCCTGATCTACGATGTTGTTTGATTCTGGATTGTGTTCAGACATTTTCTTTCTCGCGATGATCAGTTAGGCTCTATACTTTGAGGGGAAAATCGATCAAACTCACCGACAGTAAAAAGCGGAGCAACAATAGGCCTTTCTCTGTATTAAGGCAACCGGAAGCAAATAACCCACCCACCTTACTTGTCTTTTTGTCCGTCTTCGATCTTGTTGCTTCGGTTGCATAGCCTGCTATGCGTCCTACGCAACAAAATCGAATACAAACAAAAATCCTTCGTAAAATGGGTGGGTTATTTATTTCCGGTTGCCTAAGTACTTTTGTACATACTTCCTCTATGCCCAATTTTAACAACATAAATAAGCAGTTTTTCATCTAAAATTTCATACATAATCCGGTAAACGCCTAATCTTGTTCTATAGCGTTCTTGACTTGAAAGTTTGATGCAACCCTTTGCACGTGGGTTTTCTTGTAAATCATTAATTTTGGAAAGAATACGTTTAACATCCTGGTTTGGAATACTACGAAAATCTTTTGCCACAGACTTTTTGAAAGTGACTTTATATTTTGCCATGTTTTTCTAGGTCATTAAGCAAAGCTTCATAACTGATTTCAGGTTCGTTTACTCTTTCTGAAAATGCATTAAGGTCTTCTTGATCCTCTTGCATTAATAAGCGCACCGCTTCATTGACAACTTCTGAGACCGATAGATGAGCTGATGCAGCTTTTATTCTCAATGCATGATGGATCTCTGGTTCAAAATAAACTGTAGCCCTTTTAGATAGCTCGCTCATTTCAATACCTCCTACGATAAATATAACATCGTAACGCTATAACGCTTTTCAATCAATTTTTACGAGATAGAAAATAACTGTTCAGCGTGTATTGCGGTGGATAGTTACTCTTAAACAAACATCATTTATTTTTACCCTCGCTTAGAATCCAGCTTATTCATTAGCTTATTCAACAATTCAGCCACTACGCTACTTTTGGTTGAAAAGCCATCAATGGCCTTACCCAATGCTAATGATTTAGAAAAGGTATCAAAAAAGTGTTGTTCACCACCAACGATATCAATGTTAGCTTCTTTTAATGCGGTGGATAAAACATCGGCATTTTCACGGGCAATCTCTTTCCCTGCTTCAATTGAGGCTAAAGCCTCTTTAAAAGCGGTTTCCAGACTCATGCGGAATTCTTCATGGTCACGGGCTTTATCACTCATATTGCCCATCGCAGAAAATTTATCGACCAGACCTTCTGCTTCTGCTTTAAATTGTTCGCGGGTAACATCTGCAGTTGCCATACCCACATCTTTTTCTGCACCCGCCTGAGCTTCACCTTTGGCACTAATGACTCTGGCTTCTGCCAGGCCTTCTTTTTCCAGAGCATCTGCTTTGGCTTCCTGTACTTTTGCTTGTGCTAAACCGGAAGCTGCTTCTTCTGCCTGCACACCTTCTGCCAGTTTTTTCTTGGCATCGGATTCACGAGCGGCAGCATCCAAATCGGCTTGGGCTAAAGTAGTGATTTCAGTCGCTTTATGATGTGCCGCTAATTCTTCTGCTTCTGCTGCTTTTACATGTTTGATTTTTTCTTCTTCAGCCTGGGCTTCTGCGCCTAAAACCTGAATTTGTTTAAGCCGGTCTGCTTCTGAAACTTCTCTGACTTCATTAATTTTTTCTTCTTCTATGGCCACTGTTTTATCTACCACTACGCGTTCTTGAATGATGCGAGCAATTTCTTTTTTCTCAATTTCTATGGCTTTATCGGCTTCGATAGTTTGCAGGTCTACCTCTCGCTTACGCGACACAATTTCCAGATCCCTGGCACGGATTACTTTTTCTATTTCGATGGCAACGGCACGTTGCCTGTTTTGTTCAGCCACTTCGACTTCGCGTTGTTGGTTTTGCGTTTGTACTGCTAAATCCTGATTGACTTGAATGGTGGTAGAATCTGCTTTTTTGCGTTCTTCTTCCTGAACTTTTTTAGTCTCAGCTTCTTCACGGGCACGTATGGTTAATACTTCACGTTCTTGTTTGGCTTCTGCGTCGGCTTGTTGGCGTTGTAATTCCAGCATGGCTTCAATCGTTTCTACATCCTTTTTCTTAATCGCTAATTCTTCATCACGTTCTAATATATTGGTACGAATATTCTGGATGGCTGTCATTTCGGTGATTTTTTTAATGCCTTCTGCATCCAGTATATTATTTGGGTCTAGCGAAGCTTTGGGGGTTTGTTCCAGATAATCAATCGCTACATCTTCCAGCACATAACCGTTTAAATCATCGCCAATCACTTCAATAATTTTTTCCCGAAAGTCGATTCTGTTTTCAAATAACTGCACAAATTCAAATTTTTTACCCACGGTTTTTAAAGCTTCTGAGAATTTGGCGGAAAATAATTGATACACAGATTCTCGATCAGATGCACGATCAACTCCGATTGATTTAGCCACTCTTAACACGTCATCAGTGGTTTCATTCACTCGTAAATAAAAAGCAACCGTGATATCAGCACGCATATTGTCTGCACATATCAATCCATCATTACCACGTCGATCCACTTCTAAAGTAATCAACGAAATTTTCATGAATTCTTTCTTATAGATAATCGGGTAAACCAGAGCACCAGTAAAGTGTACTTTTGGCTTGGAGCTCATATCATTAACAATTAATGCAGTGCCTTGTTCAACCTTGATATAAAAGGCTTTGAACAAAATAGCAATGCTCATGATAATGACAAAAAAGATACCAATGCCAGTAATAATAGGCATTAATACGGATAAATCGGCCATAACTTATACTCCTACGAGGTTTATGATAATTATCTAACGATTGAAATCCTGTTCAGAAATGACTCGGTAGATGTTTTCGTTTTTCAGATATTCCAGTAACACCACTTTGTCACCTTTTACAAAGGTTTGTTCTTTACTTGATCTTACTTTTAATATTAATCCTGCTCCACCATCATTGAAAAAGGCTTCACCCGAAGAATCAGTGACTTTGGATGACCGAACAATAGCACTTTGGCCTAATACGCGTTTAATGGTTTGTTGCTCGACTTTATGAAAAAAAGGTCTCAATAATTTTACAATCATCGCGGTTAACAGTACGGCAAGCCAAAATGTGACTATTAATATTAACAACCCAAATAAATAGTAGAGTATCCCCTCTGGAATCAGTGGCGACAGATAATGCACACTATAATAACTTGCCAGCCAGCCAAATAAGGATAAAAACGAAATAATAATGGTTACTGGAACGCCATTTAAACCAAATTTGAGCATAACACCTGCAACCGCATTAGCCGTACTGACTTCACTGCCTAAGTCAAAATCACTGTCTATGCCATCAATGTCCAGCACATCAATATCAACAATGCCGATTACAGCCAATAACCAGTACAAAACACATAGTGCTAATATAAAGGTGAAAATGGCTGTCGGAAATGAAGAAATATTCTGGTAAAAAGGATCCATGCTTTTGCGGAGCAAAATAGCAAACATTGTTTTCTCCTTTATGGCAGTTAATGGTTAGAGTGTGCCTCTGTTTTAATTGTTCGAATGATTATCTGATTCTATTTGCAGCATCATCTTGTTTTTTAATCGAGCTAGCACTGTATCTGCTGTCATACTTTCAGAGATAATACCAGCGGCTTCAAGCCTTTGATTAAGAGTGTCTTCAGATAAATCTTCAGCGAGTTCTTGTTCTGCATTAAATCGGGCATTTTTTAGCGCTTGCTTTTCTTTAATGCGTTCTAATGAGTCTATTGCTGTGGTAAGTCTGGAGTTAGAGTCACTATGCCGTTGGCTAACTGATGCTTGAGTGCGTTGTACATCTTCAGTGGCTCTTACCGTATTTACTTCATGTTTTAACTGAATAATATTTTGATCTGCCCGTTTAATTGCATCACGCAATGCGTCTGTATCACGGGTAAAGCCATTGCAGGCATTTTGTTCTGCGTTCAATTGTTTTTCCAGATCAGCAATTTTCCCAGCCAAGTCTAGAGCCAATGCTTCATCATTTTTTTCTAAGACCTGAATAGCATAATCTTCAAATTCAGTGATTTTGGCATTAAGTGAAGTGCATTTTTGTTCTGCCACTTTTTGTCCAGCCATCATCTCCGCCAGGCTGTCTTTGGAGTTTTTCAGTTCTTCCTCAGCGTCACGTATTTCCTGATCCAGAATTCTCAATGCCTGGCTGTCAGCAATCGCCTCACCTACTTCGTTTACTCCACCGCGTAGAGCAGTGATTATTTTTGACCATACACTCATGTTTTCTCCTTTTAGCTTTTAGTTGCTATTACTTGTGATGATATTTTTGAGCAGTATTTCAATTTCAAAGCTGTATTAAATTTCTTTCTTGAACATACATAACATATATTAATCTATGTTATTTATTTGTTTTTCATGACGATTGTTGAG
>CAZDMC010000192.1:0-4845 GCA_964506335.1 uncultured Methylomarinum sp.
TTTTTTGCAAAATTGTATAGTGGTTCAAATAAATTAAAAAACAATAGTGTATGCTGAGACCCAAGGGTTTAATACCCAGACTCTGAGACACACTAAAGAAAGAATGAGTAGAGGTTTTTTGATTTTTGAGTGTGCTAAATGGTAAGTAATAATAATTATGAGAGGTCTATTATGTCTATATTAAATAAAATGAAAAGTGGCTTATTTCTTGTTCTGATGGCATGGCAATTAAGCGGTCAGGCTCAAGATGTAAAAATGTTTTCGGGAAAAGTACCCTCAGCTGAGGAAATGGGTGAAATTCTTTTTTCCGAGACTGATGCGATGTCTGGGCTAAGCTCAAGTGGCATTAAAATGCGATCAATCAGTTTTGGTAAGCCCAACAAACCAGGAATGATGGCTGATGCAGAAAAAAAACAAAATTTATCCATTGGCTTACCCATCAAGTTTGCCTACAATTCAGCTTTAGTACTTGATGAGTCAAAAACTTTTTTGAATGAAATAGGAATAATGCTCACCATGCCTAGCTTTGTTGATGAAAGATTAGTGATAGAAGGCCACACCGATGCGCGTGGGTCTGAAAACTATAATCAAAGATTATCCGCAAGAAGAGCTCAGTCGGTTAAAAAATATTTAGAAAATAAATTTGATATTGCCGAAAACAGAATGGTTGTGGCTGGAATGGGTGAGAGCGAACCCTTGCCAGATGTTAATCCTAATGCAGCTATCAACAGAAGGGTACAGTTTCGTAAAGCGCCTTGATTAACTGAAAATAACACAGGAGCTCCCTCGGCTTATGCTGAGGGTAGCATCCAAATTTATTTTTCATGGTTTTTCTGATATGAGTAAATGAATGCCAAAACAATCAGGTTTTAGTGCTGACCGGTTCATTAGTTGCTAACATTTGCATAACAAGATCAGCCATATTTTTAGAGCCTCCACCTTCGCCTAATTTTTCTTTAACTCCTGCCAAAGCAGTCAGCATATTTGTTCTATACACCGTGTTTTCAAGTATGTTATTAATTTCTGTTGCCAGGTTTTCTTTAGTTACTGCACCCTGAATCAGCTCCTTAATTATCCCTTTTTCCGCAATAATATTAGGTAAACCAATAAACCGGGTTTTCACCAATTTTTTCGCTAAAAAATATGTGATGGCTGATAATTTATAAGCAATCACCATGGGTATCTGTAGCAATGCAATTTCCAGAGAAGCGGTACCTGATGTGGTCATAATGGCATCACAACACTGAATAACATCATAAGGCTGGTTTTTGATAACCAAAACATTAACCACAGATTTAGCTAAATATTGCTTGAGTAAATCATCAGTAATAGAATCTGCCTGAGGCAAAACAAATTGCACTCCATTATGTAATTTTGCCAATTGCTCAGCTGCTTTTAGCATCACCGGCAACATGCGTTTAATCTCATTGACTCTGCTACCCGGTAAGATACCTACCACAGGCTTATCCAGTCTTAATGAAAACCGGGCTGCATTTTCGATTTTGCTACGTTGGGGATGTACTTTATCAACCGAGGGATGTCCGACATATTTAACCGGAACATTTTCCGCTTCATAAAAAGCCGTTTCAAAGGGAAAAATCACCGCCATCATATCAATGGCCTTACCATAAGTGATGACTCTATTTGCTCGCCATGCCCAGACTTGTGGACTGACATAAAACAATACCTTAATTCCCTTTTTCTTGGCAAACCGCGCCAGCTTTAAGTTAAATTCTTTATAATCTACGCACACCAGTAAATCGGGCTTTTCCCGTTTGATTGTTTTTTTCATTAATCTTAAAGCACGATGGATTTCGCCATAATGCTTTAACACCTCAACTAAACCAATGACCGCAATCCCTGATGAATCAAAACACAGATCAATACCGGCCTGGTGCATTTGAGCCGAGCCCATACCCAAACCCTGAATACCTGGAGACAGTTTTTTTAATTCATTAAACATGTTGGCGGCATGTCGATCCCCAGAGGATTCGCCCGCACTAAACATGATTTTTGGAAAAAGAATGTCGATCAAAGGAAAAGAGCAGGTTCAAGGTGAAAGGTAAAAGGCACAAAGAGCGAAGCGAAAGAGCGAAGCGCTTTATTTTGAACCTTGCACCTTGTACCTTGTACCTGCTCTTTAAAGTACATCACGAATTACAGCCACAATTTCTTTAATATTCTCATCCGAGAGTGATGGACATATCGGTAAGGAAAAACAATGGGCAGCAACATATTCAGTAATAGGTAATGATAACCCTGCACAGTCTGCTTTAAATACATTTTGCTGATGCAAGGGAACAGGATAATAAACCGCACAGCCTATTTGTTTATTCTGTAATGCTTGAATAACATCGTCCCTTCTATCGCACAATACCGTGTATTGATGATAAACATGTTCGCCAATGCCATCTTCATAAGGTGTTGTTAAGGGTAAATCTGCCATTAATTCGGTGTATAAATGTGCAGCATGTCGCCGTGCCTGATTATAGCGGTCTATTTTTTTCAGTTTAGCGCGTAAAACCACGGCTTGAATATCGTCTAGCCGGCTGTTATAACCGATAACATCATGATAATAGCGTACATCCGAACCATGATTTCTCAGCATTTTTAATTGTTTTGCGGTTTCATCAGAATTAGTGACTACTAATCCGCCATCACCAAATGCGCCCAGGTTTTTACTGGGAAAAAAACTAAAGCCCGAAGCATGGCCGGTTGAACCCGTTTGCTTATTATCAATGCCTGCGCCAAAAGATTGCGCACAATCTTCAATTAATTTTAGATCATGCTTATCACATAAAGCTTTTATGTTAATTAAATCAACTGGCTGACCAAATAAATGCACGGGCATGATAGCTCGGGTTTTCGGGGTAATCGCCTGTTCAATGTTTTCAGCAGTAATATTAAAAGTTTTTTCATCAATATCTACAAAAACAGGAGTAGCCCCCACATATTTAATAGCTTCTGCTGTTGCAATAAACGTAAAAGCACTGGTAATCACTTCATCGCCCGCAGCAATACCTTCTGCAAGCAAAGCCAGGTGTAATGCATCGGTACCCGAAGCACAGCCTATGGCATGATTTACCCCCAGGTAATCAGCAACTTCTTGTTCAAAAGCCTGTACATTGGGGCCTAGAATAAATGAGCAATTTTCGATAGTATTAGCCATGCCTTGCTCAATTTCATCCTTGATTTCTGCATATTGAGCTTTCAGGTTCACCATCGGTATCATGCTTTTTCCTCTAATAAATTGGTAATTTCTATCGCTGTCTGTAAGGCACGCCTGCCTGCCTCACCTGACACCAATGGGTTTTTGCCGGTTTGTATACATGCCACAAAATGCTTGATTTCTTCCAGCAGTGCATCACCACTTTCAAAAACAGATTCTTCGCTGACAATTTCCGGAACACCGGGAAACATTTCTTTATCGCCGGTTTTATGTTTAGTCAGTACTTTATTCTGAAAATCAACAGAGATATAAGAACTGGGTCTGAACATACGCATTTTACGTTCCATCTTCATGCTAATTCGGCTGGCTGTTACATTGGCTACACAGCCATTAGTAAAAGTCAGACGGGCGTTGGCAATGTCAGTACCTTGTGTTAAAACAGCTGTTCCACTGGCATCAATGCGTTTTATATCAGAATCAATCAAGGCTAAAATAATATCAATATCATGAATCATTAAATCCAGCACCACACTGACATCATTGGCTCTGGGATTAAAAGGAGACAGGCGGTGAGCCTCAATAAACAAAGGTTTCTCTTCTTTATCCAGGCCCATGACAGCGGGATTAAAACGCTCCAGATGCCCTACTTGCAAAATCACCTTTTGTTGTTTGGCAATGGCAATCAAATCATCGGCTTCTTCAACGGTCACGGTAATGGGTTTTTCCACCAATACATGGGTGCCTGCCAGCAAAAAATCTCGGGATATTGAATAATGCAAACTAGTAGGAACTACAATACTGACCGCATCTATTTTCCCAAGTAGAGAGCTGTATTCTGTTAATGCCGAAGCATGATATTTTTCTGCTACTTCTTTAGCTGATTGTTCATTAATATCAACAACTGCAACTAATTCACAATTATCCAGCGAGGCATATTTTTCCGCATGAAATTTGCCTAAATAACCGCTGCCAATAACCGCACATTTTAATTTGCTCATATTTTATTCTAAATGTTTGACCATACGTTTTATTAGGGAATCGAAGATAGCCTGTGTTCACAGCGGTGATTTATAAAAACTCAGTATATCACGCAGGCCGAAATGTAATATCGGGTATTTGAGCTTAGGTAACCGGAAGCAAATAACCTACCAGCTTACTTGTCTTTTTGTCCGTCTTCGATCTTGTTGCTTCGGTTACATAGCTTGCTATGCGCCCTACGCAACAAAATCAAATACAAACAAAAATCCTTCGTAAAATGGGAAGGTTATTTATTTCCAGTTACCTTATGTCGTTTTATATAGACATAAAAATAGACAAAGAGGCCACGCAGAAAAAGAGTGAAAGTTTGCAAACATAAAAAGGTAATACTACAATGGTATTACCTTTTTATTGGAGTTGTATTATGCGAGTTACTACAAAAGGACAAGTCACCATTCCCAGAAGTATAAGAGAGGTTTTAGGCATTGTTTCCGAAACTGAAATAGATTTCAGGGAAGATAAAGGAAGGTTCTATATTGTTAAGATTGATCAAACAGTGACACAAGGACAGTTCAAAAAACTGAGAGGAATTGCTACTGCAAATATGTCAACTGACGAGATAATGAGTCTAACCAGAGAGCCCTGATGAACCTAGATAAATCAGTTGACCGCTTACACTTGTGCATAAGCCATAGTAA
>CAZDMC010000193.1:0-4831 GCA_964506335.1 uncultured Methylomarinum sp.
GATGATACCGTTAATTTATTTTACAAAATTGTTGATGAACAGACAGTACATGCCGCCAGTGTAATAACCGATGACCTGTTAAGTAATTGTTCTCTGGTGACAGCACTGGATGTAATGGATCAGGAAAGTCGGATGATCATGTATCGGATTGAAAAAAATCAGCCGGAAATAGCTGAATTCCTGAAACTGATGGCATCTAAAATCAGCTTATTGGCGCAAGCAGTCATGCGACAGGGTAATGATTTTACCGATAGCAACATGCGTAACGCTAATATTAGCGCGTCCGGTCTGGCCTTTGAAAGCGATTACGCGATTGAAAAAGATCAGTATCTTGAAATCAAATTATTATTGACCTCCTGCCTGGCTGTCATCGTGATATATGGTAAAGTCATCTATTGCAAAGAGGATAAACTTGGAGACATTGCCATGCCTTACCAGATTGGTATTGATTATGTTAATTTGAAAGAACAGGATCGTGAAATATTGATCAAGCATGTTGTAAAAAGACAAATGCAGCAAATTCGAGAGCAAAAAACAAGGTAATATACTCTTCAGGTTTAAGAATGCCCCACTATAGTGCGTAGATTGTTGTGATGAGCTAGGCGTAAAGTAGCAGGAATAGCAATCTATTTCAATGCTTTACAACAACGCTCACCGCAACAAGATGCGTGCTATAGTGGGGTATTATTAAACCTGAAGAGTATACAGTGCTTTTTTCTCCCAATCAGAAAGCAATATTAAATATACTAGCAGACGCACAATTTCATTCGGGTACCGAAATCGCCGAAAAAATAGGCGTCAGTCGTTCTGCTGTTTTTAAGCAATTAAAAAAACTGTCCGGTTATGGCCTTGAGCTTGTTGCTATTAGCGGCAAAGGCTATCAATTAGCGTCCGCCCTGCAATTATTGTCAGCCTCTACCATAGAAAATAGTTTATCGGAGAATGCCCGTAGTTTAATCTCAGAACTGGAAATTCATGATTATCTGGATTCTACTAACCGTTATCTAGTCGATAAAGCACAAAAAACGAATAAAAATAGTCTTGTTTGTTTTGCAGAATATCAATCTGCTGGCAAAGGACGCAGAGGACGAGAATGGGTTTCCCCATTTGGCAGTAATATTTATCTTTCTATATTATGGCGTTTTCAACTTGGCCCGGCTGCTATCAACGGTTTAAGTCTGGCTGTGGGGGTCGCTGTCATCCGGGCTTTAATAGACTGCGGCATTAAAGATGCCGGATTAAAATGGCCCAATGATATTATCTGGAATAACAAAAAGCTGGCAGGTATTTTAATCGAAGTATCAGGAGAGTCGGGAGGACCCTGTAACACGGTCATTGGTATAGGTTTAAATTTCTATCTACCCCAACATCAAGCACGATCTATTAGTCAGGATTGGGTTGACCTGAATTCCATTATCTCTGCCAATGCCTGCTCCATCAGAAACCAGTTTGCCTCAATGCTGTTAAATCAACTCATGCCAATCATTGCCAATTTTGAACAAGATACTCTGGATTGCTACCTGAATGAATGGCGAGCATATGACTGTATGCAAGGGAAAGAGGCTGATATATACCTTGGTAAACAAATAATTAGCGGCGTAATACAAGGAATAGATGAAAATGGTTTATTATTACTGACAGATAAACAAGGGAAAATTAAAAAACTTGCCTCCGGTGAAGTCAGCTTTCGGCCATTATGAATTTATTGGTTGATATTGGTAATAGCCGGATAAAATGGGGGCTTGCCGAATCCGGTGAGCTAATTTCAGGACAGGCCGTTACACACAAAACCCCAGAGTTTTCTAACACTATTAAACAACAATGGCTAACCCTAAAAGCACCTGATAATCTGGCTATTTGCTCCGTTAGCGCAAAGCATATTGCACAACAAATCATAGCAATAGCCAATAAACTTTGGCCTGATATTCATATCATTATTGCAAAAACATCAGCACAGGCGTTTTCAGTAAGCAATGCCTATTCACAAGCCGAAAAACTGGGTATTGACAGATGGCTGAGTTTAATAGCCTTTCAGTATTATTATTCGGCTAAAAGTGGGGGTATTGTTGATTGTGGAACGGCTATAACCATTGACTGCATCAATAAAAAAGGACATCATTTAGGCGGTTTGATTAGCCCCGGTCTGCAATTAATGAAACAGGCTTTGTATCACAGTACAGAGGATTTGACATTAACTGCGGGTCATTTTTCAGTCACACTTTCTAACAACACAGAATCGGCTATTTACTCAGGTACTTTATATGCCGCCGCCGGCTTTATCGAAAAAACCATCACTGATCTGGGTGAAGGTAAAACATGGATTTTAACGGGGGGAGATGCTCAACTAATAGCACCTTACCTAAAACTGAAATATACTCTCGATATTGATTTTGTGCTCAAAGGTCTATCTATATACTGTAGCGCAGAGGAGAACAAATGAAAGTTATTTTCCTCATCGTTTTGCTAGCAAATATCATCTTTTTTTTATGGGAATATAATGCGCCAAGCTTACATTCTGAACAATCAACCCAGACACAGAATAAACAAAAATTAAAACAGATATTTTTACTGAGTGAAGTAAAGAAACAGAGTAAAAAGAGTGAAATTCCTCCTACTATCATCGTTTCAGAATTAAAAACAATCCTTAATGCTGTCGCAGAACCGCCATCAGATAAAGTGAGTCATTCAAATATAATCCAGCCGAATCAGCCTATTGACCCCATAGCCATAGATAAAACAGCAAGTGAACAAGCAACCGTAAAATCAAAATCGAAGCATACGACTTTGAAAGCAAAAATTGAAAAAGAACAGATCAGTCAAGCGAATATTCAAAAACAATCATTCCCTCCCACAAAAACATTTTGTTATAAAATAGGCCCATTCCAGGATAAAAATTCGCTGGATCAATGGCTTGCTTTAAATAAAAGCACCATCAGCCGTTCTTTCCAGATAGAAAAAAGTGACCTGTTAGATTCAAAATATCTGGTTTATTCTCCTGCTACAGGAAACATTGAGCAATCTAAAGAAAATATCCAGAAATTTCAAAAAATGGGGATTGATAATCTCTGGTTATTTAGAAAAGGCGAATTAGAAGGTGCCATTTCATTTGGACTTTTTAGCAAAGAAAACAGGGCGCTGGATTTGCAAAATAAATTATCAGCCAAAGGCCTGGATGCCAAAATAATACATACTGATATGACAGCATCTCCTCTCTATTTGCAAATATTTACAGAAAAAGAAAGGTTGAAATCTATCTTCAATACTAACAATAAACAAATAATAGCTGAATGTGAAAACGACTAGTTTTAGCTGCCCCCATATAATGCAAATAAGTACCCAAGTAAAATTAATTTAACAATTTTACGCAGGGTTTTTTTTCATTTTAAGTACTGGATAAATGGGCGCATAGCAAGCTACGTAACTATTTATCCAGTGCCTAAAATGGTAAAAAAGACAAGTAAAAGGTTGAATTAATTTTACTTGGGTACTTATAAGATTAATCTAGAATAATTTTCGCACAAACTTCATTCCCTTTTCCCTTATATTCTACTGAGGAAAAACTGAGTTTATTAGCCACTGCAATACCTCTACCATGATTGTCCATAACACGGTCAGGGTCAAAGTCCATATAGCGTTCCCAATCAAAGCCCTCGCCCTGATCTATCACGGTAATTTCAACTTTTTTATCATCTTTTTTAAAATAAATACGCACTAATTTATTCCTGTTTTCAGGTAAATTCAAACGATGGACTACTTCCTCTTTCCATTTCCCGGTAGCATTTAAAATAGACTTTTCTGCATAGCTAATACCTAGATTGCCATGTTCTATCGCATTGACCATAAGTTCGGTTAGCCCTAACATAATATTGTCTGGTTCTGGGCAAGTATTAGATAGTAAAGAGGCTGTTACACGCGCCTCTTCTAAAGATTTAAACTCAAACTCAGCCGATCTAAGCTGCCCTAAACTAGCTTTTGTTTGTTTTAGACTGTTTTGACCGTCTTTAAAACGGAGATAATCATTGACTGCCGTTTTAGTGACAGACAAAAGAACTGCTTCTTCAAAAGGTTTGGTCAAATAATAGTATGCTCCTGCTTCCATGCCTGCAGCAATATCGGAAAAGCTCGCTTTTGCAGTCTGGAAGATGACAGGGCAATGCTGAAGAATCGGATGTTGTTTGATTTTTTCCAATACTTCCATGCCTGACATATTAGGCATCATTCTATCGAGCAAAATAGCATCAAAAGTATTAGGTGATTTTTCTAACATTTGCCATGCAATAGCACCGTCCTCAGCTGTAGTTATTGCATAATTATGCGCAATGAGATACTCAGAAATGATCTCAAGGTTTAGTATTTCATCATCGACAATTAAAATATGTGCTTTTTTACTTGGCATCTCACCGGCTATTAAAACAGTTAGACATTATGACTGAGTATAGATGGTAGAGACAATAAAAACAAATATTATTGCTGTGTATTATCAGCACAGATAGTCATCTATATTACAAAAAGGGAGTACTAAAAGAGGGGCTAAAACACCAAGAAGGTGTACAAAGACTTAGAATAAATACAACAGATAAGGAAATTGCCTGTATTTTTTTTTGGCAGAAAATGAGAGACAGGCACTTTCGATGTTTTCCAGTACCTGCCCCAAATAAGTATTATCCACTCGGACGACATTTAAACATAGCAATTATTAACAGAGCATGAATAGCTTTAAAACCAGCATTAATCCTAGAAAAATCAGTTGAGCACGGATTTTGTGGAAAATCTGGACGAAAAAGACAAAGAATGGCTCGAAGATAATGGCCATAGTCCTTATTGAGAGCTA
>CAZDMC010000194.1:0-4798 GCA_964506335.1 uncultured Methylomarinum sp.
TAATGAAACCGATTAAGCGGTAAAATAGCACTATTTTGTGTAGTGTTAAATAGCGAACAGGGTAGATTTTGAACAAAGAAAAAAATTTTATACCATTAAATGTAGCCGTACTAACGATTTCAGATTCCAGAACTGAACTGGACGATATATCGGGAAAAGTACTGGTAGAACGGCTGGAAAAAACCGGGCATCAGCTTTTTGAAAAAAAAATCGTAAAAGATGATATTTATCAAATCAGAGCGGCTATTTCAAACTGGATTGCTAAACCGGATGTTAATGCCATAATCACCACAGGCGGTACCGGGGTAACAGGAAGAGACGGTACACCAGAAGCAGTAACTCCTTTGCTGGATAAAGTGCTGGATGGTTTCGGTGAGGTTTTTAGAATGTTGTCCTATCAGGATATTAAAACATCCACTATGCAGTCCAGAGCAGTTGCCGGTGTAGCAAACGGTACTTATATTTTTTGTCTACCAGGTTCATCCGGTGCCTGTAAAACAGCATGGGATGATTTGATTAAAGAACAACTGGATTTTCGTACCAGACCCTGTAATCTAGTTCAGTTAATGCCAAGATTAAAGGAGAAATAATGCGATCTGTTTTTTTGTTTGCCAGTAGTTTGTGTGGTTTAACGGGTGTAGCAATGGGAGCCTTTGGTGCACATGGTTTAAAAGATGTTTTAAGTGCTGAAATGATGCAGGTTTATAAAACTGCAGTAGACTACCAAATGTGGCACGCTTTAGGTTTAGGACTGATTGCAATGATTCAAATGCAATCACCTGATGCGGTTTTGCTGAAGTGGGCAGGCTGGATGATGCTGATTGGTATTGGCTTTTTTTCCGGTAGTTTATATTTACTGGCGATACTTGAGATTAAATGGCTGGGTATGATTACACCTCTGGGCGGCGTGTATTTTATTTTGTCATGGTTATTGCTCGCACTCTTTGCATTTCAATCCGCTAAAGAACCCGCATAAAACATCGGACTACGTAGGTGCTTACCCAGTCTTGGTCATCAAATCCCATTAAATTGAGAGGACATATATTTTTGCTATGAAAAAGCATCTAAAATAGTAACTGTCGGCGTTATTCCTTTTTGGCGAGCAACTTTACAAAAATCTTTGTCAAATGTATATAAAGGTGCTTTTCCACAAACTGCAAGATGCATGGCATCAGCAAAGTCTGCTCCAAGGGTATGCCATTTCAATGCCTGCTCTATCTGTTGCTGATTTTCTAAAACAACAGTCTCTTGATTTAATAATGCAGAAAAAAAACCACTCATTTGTTTTGCTGTAATCTTATAACGTGAACGTAATACCCATTCCGTTTCTAAAAGCACCGTACGAGAAATAAATACTTCGTTTGAACAAAGCAACTTTTCTGCTATTTCAGCCTGTTCAGGCATATCGTTTGTTGCAAGACGTACCAATAAATTAGTATCAAAGGCAATCATCTTTCATTGCACTTTTTTGTAATCAACAGTCATCGTAATCAACAGGCTGACAGAGTCCTTCCGTTGCTAGTGGATCAATTGAGCTTTGCAACATTCCACGTAAAGACTTTATATCTTGTTTTGACTTTTTTTGTCGGGTTTGTAGTATTATTCCATCTGCTGAAGCAACTAATGTTAGCTCTACCCCTGTATCCCAATGAAGTGAGTCGCGAATTGCTTTAGGGATAACAATTTGGCCTTTGCTTGATAATTTAACATGAGACGCTAGCATAAAACCTCTGTAAGACTAAAAGTAAGACTTTTCAGTTTATACGCTTTTTTCTATCTATATTCAAGATTCTTTTTTAGTTACCCTGCTTTTAATAAGGAAAAATACAAATCATGCGCGATGCAAGTCCACAAACCATTTATTTAAAAGATTACACCGTTCCTGATTATTTAATTGACAGTGTAGAACTCAATTTTATTCTGGATGAACAGGAAACCCGGGTAGTCTCAAAACTCACCTTAATAAAAAATCCACAGAGTGAATTACAAAATCCTGTCCTGGTTTTACAAGGTGAAGATTTGCTGTTAGTCAGTGTAGCAATAGATGGCGTAGCATTCGATGAAACCTGCTATCAGCAAAGCAATGAAGCATTAAGCATTGCAAATGTTCCGCAACAACAGCCATTTATACTAGCCATAGAAAATACCATCAGTCCAAAAGCCAATACCGCTTTAGAAGGCTTATACCTTTCCAGCACCATGATGTGTACCCAATGTGAGGCACAAGGATTCAGAAAAATCACTTATTTTCTGGATCGTCCTGATGTGATGACCCGTTTTAAAACCACATTGATAGGTGATAAAGACAAATACCCGGTTTTATTATCCAATGGTAATAAAATCGCAGCAGGTGAGCTTAAAAATAATCGCCATTGGGTGACATGGGAAGACCCGTTTAAAAAACCGTGTTATTTATTTGCGCTGGTTGCAGGTCAACTGGAATGTATTGAAGATACTTTTACTACCATCAGTGGCCGAAAAATCTGTTTACAGATTTTTGTAGAACAGCATGATATTGATAAATGTGATCATGCCATGCAATCGCTTAAAAATGCCATGCGCTGGGATGAACAGACTTATGGACGTGAATACGATCTGGATTTATACATGATCGTAGCGGTAGGCCACTTTAATATGGGGGCGATGGAAAACAAGGGGCTGAATGTTTTTAACACCAAATTTGTGCTGGCGCGTCCTGATACTGCTACCGACAGTGATTATGAACATATTGAAGGGGTCATTGGCCACGAATATTTTCATAACTGGACAGGCAATAGAATCACTTGTAGAGACTGGTTTCAATTAAGCTTAAAAGAGGGATTTACTGTGTTCAGGGATCAGGAATTTACCGCTGATCAAACCTCAAAAGCAGTCAAACGCATAGAAGATGTTAAATTACTAAGAACCCGTCAGTTCGCAGAAGATGCAGGGCCTTTATCGCATCCGATTCGACCCGATTCCTATATTGAGATTAATAATTTTTACACCTTAACGGTTTATGAAAAAGGCGCGGAAGTGGTACGCATGATTCGTACATTAGTCGGTGAAAATGGCTTTCGAAAAGGCAGTGATTTATATTTTCAGCGCCATGATGGACAAGCCGTCACTTGTGATGATTTTGTTAGTGCAATGGAAGATGCCAACGATTTTGATTTGAGTCAGTTTAGACGCTGGTATTCACAATCTGGCACACCCACTTTGGAAGTGACTCAAGCCTATAATCAACAACTAAAAACAGCGACTATTACTATTAAGCAGGGCAATAAATCAACAACAAAAGAGCCATTGCATATCCCCGTTAAAGTAGGCTTATTAAATTCTGATGGTGCAGCTGCTGCTGTTTATATTGATAATTTAGAAGCGACAAATGAAACCATTCTCGAACTGAAAAAAAACCAGCAAAGCTTCGTTTTTGAACAGCTAGAAGAAAAACCTGTGCTGTCATTATTAAGAGGATTTTCAGCACCCGTCATTTTAAAAATGCAGCAAAGCCTGGAAGAATTAGCCTTTCTATTAAGCCACGACAGCGATACCTTTAATCGCTGGGAAGCCGGACAAAAAATGAGTTGCCAGGTTATTTTAGAATTAATTGATGACTGCCAGCAAGGTAGAGCATTGCAAATGAATGCCTTGTTAGTCGAATCCTATAAAAATATATTGCAACAACCGTGGGAAGATTTGTCCTATTTTTCATTATTGCTCAGTTTGCCAGAAGAGAATTATCTGGCTGGGCAAATGGATGTAATTGATGTAGATGCGATTCATAAAGCCAGACAATTTGTTAAACAGTCGTTAGCAGAACAGCTACAAAGTCAATTTCAAAATTTATATCAGCAAAATAACCAAGATGAATCCGGACAGTTTAATGCCGGTGCTATTGGTCGTAGGCGTATAAAGAATATTTGTTTAAGTTATTTGATGCAACTGGAAACAGAGCAAAGCTATCGACTGGCCGAAGTGCAGTTTAGCTCTGCTAAAAACATGACCGATCAAATGGCAGCATTAAACTGTATTGTTAATAGTGAAAGCCCTGCAAAATCGGACTGTCTGCAAAGTTTTTATCAGCAATGGCAAAATGAAGCCTTAGTCATAGACAAATGGTTTACCTTACAAGCCTGTAGTAGTGCAAATGATACTTTTAATACTTTGCAATCATTATTAAAACATTCAGCTTTTGAATTAAGCAATCCAAATCGAGTAAGGTCGTTAATCGGTGCATTCAGTCAGGCCAACCAATTACATTTTCATGCCGCCAACGGCCAGGGTTATCAATTTTTAACGGATCAAATTATAGCTTTAAATAGCTTAAACCCACAGGTTGCGTCAAGAATGGTGGGGGCTTTAACCCAATGGAAACGGTTTGATGACAATAGACAAGTATTGATGAAAACAGAACTAGAGCGTTTGATTAATACCTCTGATATTTCTAAAGACGTATTTGAAGTGGCTAGCAAGAGTCTGGCATGACTTCTATTTGAAATTCGGTATATTCTATTTCACTGTAGCCAATAATCTCACTCTTTTCCCAGCTCAAAGCCTATCCCTTCAGCTTTAAAATAAGCGGCTATAGAAATCCATTGATGACGAGTTGAGTCATCAGTATTGCTTTGAGCGAATGCTTGCTCAAGTTCTGGCTTTTTCAGTGGGTACGGCATTTCGGCATGTAATTTGAAATTTTATAACCGATAGATCACTATTTTTTAATAGAGTTCATCGCGAAATATAAGACATTTCATTTCTCAATAATCCTAGAAAAATCAGTTGAGCACGGATTTTGTGGAAAATCTGGGCGAAAAAG
>CAZDMC010000195.1:0-4746 GCA_964506335.1 uncultured Methylomarinum sp.
CCGTGATCAACTGATTTTTCTAGGATCAAGGCTCTTGGGTTACAAATTACAGCGCAAGCATCACATTAACAAGCCTTCTAACAAATCACTGCACCGAGTTTAATATTTTTGTCAGCTATTTATTTCGTATAAACTCAGTGTATTTGATTGCTAGAAAGAAATAGACTGGATAGAATGAGTCCTTAAGTTAAGGTATATTTCTCAAAAACAATAAGGTATCGTTTGAAAATGGCTATTAAAACAATAATATTAGCAGCTGGACAGGGAACGCGGATGCGTTCATCAAAACCCAAGGTTTTGCACAAGATTGCAGATCGGGCATTATTGCATCATGTTTATGATACCAGTCAGCAGTTAGATAATAATTCGATTGTTATTGTTTATGGGCATGGTGGTGAATTAGTTAAGCAAAAATTGCATCAATTAAAGGCAGACTGGGTTGAGCAAAAACAACAGCTGGGCACAGGACATGCAGTACAGCAGGCTGAGTCTTTTATTAATGATGAGGATAAGGTGTTAATTTTATACGGCGATGTGCCTTTGTTAAAGAAAACCACTATTGAAAAATTACTGGAAAACGTCAGCAGTCGTTCAATAGGTCTGCTGACTGTCAATTTAGAAAATCCAAAGGGCTATGGACGTATAGTCAGAGCAGACAACGGCGCAGTTTTGAAAATTGTCGAAGAAAAAGATGCCAGTGAAACAGAAAAAAATATTTCTGAAGGTAATACCGGGATTATTGCAAGCTCGGGTAATTTACTGAAAAACTGGTTGTCAAAATTGCAAAACAGTAATGCACAAAATGAGTTTTATTTAACCGATATTATCGAAATGGCTGTTAATGACGGAATTGAGGTTAAAACTAATCAGCCGGACACTCAGGATGAAGTTTTAGGGGTCAATGACCGGCAACAACTAGCTCATCTGGAACGGGTTTATCAATTAGAGCAAGCCGAGAAAATGATGTCATTAGGTGTGGCTTTACGAGACCCATCAAGAATTGATGTAAGAGGCACTTTTGAACATTTAGGCCGCGATATTGAAGTGGATATTAATGTGTTATTTGAGGGCTGTAATTCAATCGGGAATAATGTCACTATCGGTGCCAATAGTATTTTGAAAAATGCGCTGATTGCTGACGATGTGGAAATATTAGCTAACTGTATTATTGAAGATGCCGTAGTAGGTGCAGGTAGTCGTATAGGGCCTTTTGCCCGATTAAGACCCCAGGCTGAATTAGCCAGTAATGTGCATATCGGCAATTTCGTGGAAATTAAAAAATCGACAGTTGCTGAAGGAAGTAAAATTAATCACCTAAGCTATATTGGGGATGCAGAAATCGGCAGCAAGGTCAACGTGGGAGCAGGCACTATTACCTGCAATTATGATGGTGTGAATAAATTTAAAACAGTGATCGGAGATGGCGCTTTTATCGGTTCTGATACTCAGTTAATTGCACCAGTCACCGTTGGAAAAGGCGCAACCATAGGTGCGGGGTCAACAATAACAAAAGATACGCCGAAGCAGCAATTAACGTTATCGAGGGCTAAGCAGATTTCTATTTCATCCTGGCAACGGCCTAAAAAACAGTAGAGAAACAGGTTTCCCAGTATTAAGTACCTAAGTATAATTAATTCAACATTTTACTTGTCTTTTTTCTCATTTTCGGCGGTGCATAAATAGTTGCATAGCTCACTATGCGCCTATTTATGCACCTTGAAAATGAAAAAAAATCCTGCGTAAAATTTGTTAAATTAATTATGCTTAGGTACTTAGCTGTTAAGCTCTGGCACATATCCAGATATCAACGCGATGAACGCCCGATCTTTTTAAGGTTTTTGCTAATTCATTGACAGTTGAACCTGTTGTCATTACATCATCAACGATTGCAATATGATCTGCTTTTATGGCTTGCTTGACTTTAAACGCATTTTTTACATTGCTGTGCCGTTGTTTGGCAGGCAACTCAATTTGATGGCGCGTGTTTTTAATTCGCAGACAAGAATTAGTATCAATAGGGATATTGAGATGCCTGGAAAGCGATTTTGAAATTTCCAGGGATTGATTAAAACCACGTTCACGGAATCGCTTTTTATGCAGTGGAACAGGGATTATTAGCTCAGGGAGTTCAGCCGTTTTCTGTAAATAATTAGCCAGCAAATAGCCAAGCAAACGGGCATTTTTAAATTGTCGTTTGAATTTTAAGGTAGTGATTAAATAAGGTAAAACGTCATGATAGAGATAGGGTGCATGCGTTTCATCATATGCGGGCGTTTGACTGATGCACTGACCGCATAGCTGTGGTGTCAAAATAGCTGTTTCAAATATTTGTGCACAGCGATAACAACAGTGCAGATTTCTTTTAAGATGGCTAAAACAGGGTTTGCAGATGTCTTGAGAGGCATGTCCTTTGTTTCCGCATAAGATGCAGGTAGGCGGAAGCAGGTAATCCTGTATAATATTAAGCCAGTTGTTTACCATTTTTATTAAAGTGGGTTGACAAGTCTGCTTGATGGAAGCAGGTTTGAATAATCTAAACCTGCAAGAAACATAGCCATAGAGATATTACCCATGTCTGCAAACCCTAATATAGATCAAATTCCCTTAAATACACAATTAAAAACCGCTATCAGTATTAGAAACGATTGGCAATTAGATGAAGTGCAAGCATTATATGGCCTGCCTTTTAATGATCTACTTTTTAAAGCACAATCCATTCATCGAGAAAATTTTGATCCTAATGAAGTGCAAATTAGTAGTTTGTTAAGTATTAAAACAGGCTCATGTTCTGAGGACTGTGGCTATTGTCCACAAAGTGCCCGTTATGATGCTGATTTAACACCCGAGGCTTTAATGCCTGTAGAACAAGTTCTTCAATCTGCTCAGATTGCTAAAGATCAGGGCGCATCGCGTTTTTGTATGGGAGCTGCCTGGCGTAGTCCTAAAGATAAAGACATAGAACGTGTGGTGGAAATGGTTCAAGGGGTTAAAGCTTTGGGCATGGAGACCTGCGTCACATTGGGTATGTTGACGGACAAGCAAACCAAAGCGTTAAAACAGGGCGGGCTGGATTATTACAATCATAATCTGGATACCTCTGAAGAATATTATTCCGAAGTCATTACCACGCGTACATATCAGGATAGACTGGATACCTTGAAACGAGTACGGGATGCTGAAATTAATGTGTGTTGTGGTGGCATTGTCGGCATGGGAGAATCAGATATTGATCGGGCAAACTTATTAATTGAATTAGCCAATTTACCTAAACATCCTGAAAGTGTACCCATTAATATGCTGGTGCAGGTTGAAGGTACGCCCTTGCAAAATACCGAGGCATTAGACCCCATTATTTTTATCAGAACCATCGCCGTTGCCAGAATCTTAATGCCTGAATCCAGAGTGCGTTTGTCCGCAGGCAGAAAAGAAATGTCCGATGAAATGCAGGCTTTGTGTTTTTTTGCTGGCGCTAATTCAATATTTTATGGAGATAAATTACTGACCACGGATAATCCTATGACTAATCATGACCTGGCTTTGTTTGATCGATTAGGATTACATTCAGCTGGTTCTAGTTACGCATAATGGTTGCCGGGTTTGCTGAATTAGACAATGAATTAGATGCGATAAAAAAACAGAACCTGTACCGTTCCCGGCGTGTTATTTCATCGCCTCAAGGCGTGAATATAAAGATTGATGGCAAATCAGTTATTAATTTTAGTAGTAATGATTATTTAGCTTTAGCCCATCATCCTAAAGTTATTGACGCTTTCAAAAAAGCGGTTAATCAATATGGTGTGGGAACAGGTTCAGCGCATTTGATTTGTGGGCATACCTCAAGTCATCATGCCTTGGAAGAAGAATTAGCGGCATTCACGGGACGTGAACGAGCCTTGCTTTTTTCCACAGGTTATATGGCCAATATGGGTGTTATCTCTGCTTTATTAAAACGGGGTGACCGTGTTTTTGAGGATCGTTTAAATCATGCTTCTTTATTAGATGGTGGCTTGTTGTCTGGAGCAAAATTCAAACGCTATTTTCATAATGATATCGCAGACCTCCAGCAAAAAATCAGGATTGATGATAAACGCACATTAATTGTCAGCGATGGTGTTTTTAGTATGGATGGTGATTTAGCTTTATTGCCTGAACTGAGTATGACTGCAAAAAATAATAATGCCTGGTTAATGGTAGATGATGCCCATGGCTTTGGTGTGTTAGGTAAAACAGGGGGCGGTATTGTTGAACATTACGGCTTAACCCAGCAAGATGTTCCCGTGTTAATGGGAACATTAGGCAAAGGTTTTGGTACCTTCGGCGCGTTTGTAGTGGGTTCAGATGTTTTAATTGAAAACTTGATTCAAAAAGCCAGAACTTATATTTTTACAACGGCTTTACCGGCTGCAATTGCAGAGGCGACTAGAACTAGCCTTAAGATTTTAATGGCTGAACATTGGCGTAGAGAAAAATTAAAGCAATTACTTGAACGCTTTCGCAAGGGCGCAAGTCAATTAGGGTTACCTATTATGCCATCCGCTTCAGCGATTCAAGCTGTTTTAATTGGTGACAGCCAAAAAACAGTGCAAATAAGCCATAAACTATTGGGGCAAGGTTTTTTAGTCAGTGCCATTCGCCCCCCTACTGTCCCTAAAGGTAAATCCCGATTACGGATTACTTTTTCAGTAAATCATGACGAACAACAGATTTACCAGTTACTGGATGCCCTGAATACGGTTTTATCATGAT
>CAZDMC010000196.1:0-4737 GCA_964506335.1 uncultured Methylomarinum sp.
AGACTTTACTAGGGCTTATGCACAAGTGTAAGCGGTCAACTGATTTATCTAGGATTATGAGTCGCCTTGCTTTCAGGCATAAAAAAGCCCGCTTAAAGCGGGCTCGCGTTTATTTATTTTTATTATTATTTGTTGTATACGCTTATGCCTTTTTGGCAAAGTAAACCAAGCAATTACTATTTTTTAATTATTATAACCATTAAGGTTGCTTTTCTCCTCATTAATACAGCAATATGCTGTGCCATCCATAAGCTATAGCGGAGTTTATATTAAAAAAAACAAAGCTGTCTATAAAAAAATAAAATTTATGCTAAAAAAAAATGAACTTTAATTAAATTACTATAAAAACAGTCACTTATACTGTATAATTAATTCCTAATGTAGTTATAAGCAGGCATATACTGACTGTATCATATTCCATGCTTAAGAATAGCAAGAACTTATTTTACACAGCCACTTATTTGGATTGCTCACTATAGCAATAACCCTTGATATCATGTTGAAATTATTATTTATTATCTGCCCCATTTTACTGTTTTCTAGCGCCATATTTGCCCATGCCGGCTCCCATGGTAATGACGAATGCCTGGTTAAAGTGGGCAAAACAGAACTCAGGTTAAACGGCTATCAGTTTAAAGGGGCTAACCCTGATAGACATTATTGCCGCTATTTTCCTCACTTGGGACACATTATTATTAAAGTTGATTCAATTTCTGCTGATTTGAGTAAAATGGCCATTGAACTGCAATTATTAAAACGCCAATCGTGGCTGGGGTTATTATTAAATAGTGATGATGCTTTTTCTGTGATCAAACAACAAAACAGACAATACTTTTCCCGACAAGTGGTTTCCTTTGCTAATGATATTGAGGAAATGGATGTTTATGCACTTAGTTTACGCTTAATAGATGGTAATGGAATGACCTCTGAGCAACGCTTTCTATTTCTTGTGGGATTTCCATTTGCTCAAATTATGGTAAGCATTGCTGGCTTACTATTACTTTTTATTATTTTTATTTCCATCAGGCGATTGATTGCCAAACGGCATGAATAAACATTGAATAAGACCCACTTCTTGCTGATTTCTGTATTCGGACAGCCCTATATTCAGGCTTGTCTGACTTTTTCCGGGTTCAGCCCGATAGGTTTTAAATAGCCTGTCCCATAGCGGAATAGAAAAACCATAGTTGCTATCTGTTTCAAATCTTACTGTTGAGTGGTGGATACGATGCGTATCGGGGGTAATCAAAACCCAGCGTAATAATGCATCAATCTTTAGCGGGATATTAATATTACTGTGATTAAATGTCGCCGTCCCATTAAGGATGATTTCAAATGCGATAACGGCTACCGGATTAGCACCAATCAAGTAAATACAGACTACTTTATAGCCCATTGAAATAATAATTTCCAGGGGATGAAAACGCACGGCTGTGCTGGCATCAAATTCCAGATCGGTATGATGCACTTGATGTAAACGCCATAACAGCTGCCATTTATGACTGAGAACATGTTGTCCGTAGATGGCGAGATCAAGAAACAATAAAGTGATGATAACAGTCAGCCACACAGGCAAAGTAAACTGGTTTAATATTCCCCATGACTGCTCTGCCGCATGAATGGCGCTTAAATAGGCTAATCCACCGACGGTTACCCGCATTAACAGTATATTAAAATATGCCAGGCCTAAGTTAATCGGCCAGCGTTTTTTGCGGCTAATGCTTTGCTGTCTTCTGGGGCTGAAATATTCCCAGCTAATCATTAATATGAAAATGCCCAGAGCGGCAGAAATTCGAATCAGGTTTTCCATATTTGTCCTTTTGCATAAAGTGTACGAAGTATTTCCGGATTTTCTCCCAGAAAAAAACGAAGCCGCATGCTCCACATAAGTAAAATGGTTTTAACCATACCATGCTGTTCCCAGAGACGTCCTGAGCTAATGACTGTAGCATTTAGACAATGAGGGCGACTGAGTTTTATTAGCGTGCTGGACAAGGAAATATCCTCCATTAAGGCTATTTCAGGGTAGCCACCTACGCTGCCAAACAAAGTTTTATTAATGAAAATCACCTGATCACCTGTGGCTATTCCAGTAAAACAGGAGCGCCAGTTCATCATCAATGCAATTATTTTTAATATAATAGCTTGACCTGCCAGTTCAATATTAAATCGTCCCCAGGCATTGCTTTGCTGTTTAAAAATCTGGCTAAGGAGTTCTAAAGCATTATTTGGCAGCAAGGTATCTGCATGTAAAAACAGCAGAATATCGCCACTGGCATATTGCGCCCCTTTATTCATCTGGGTGGCTCGGCCTTTATCCGAGTGAATGGTTTTATCAGCAAAAGGCCTGGCTATTTCCAGAGTTTTATCGGTGCTGCCACCATCTACAATAATAATTTCACAGGGATATTTCTGTTTTTTTATTGAAAACAAACAATTTTGTATATTATCAGCTTCATTGAAAACTGGAATAATAATGGAAAATTTCATCTGCCTAAAGGTTTGAATAACTCAGTCAGGTCTTCCGACGTCAATTTTGTTGTCTGGTCTTTTTTACCGCCACTATAAATACTGTCTGCCAAAGCCCGTTTTTTCTCTTGCATTGCCAGTATTTTTTCTTCTACGGTATTTTCAGTCATTAATTTGTAAACAAAAACCGGTTTGTCCTGTCCGATGCGATGGGCTCTGTCAGCAGCCTGAGTTTCTACCGCAGGATTCCACCAGGGGTCATAAATAATCACGGTATCCGCTTCGGTTAAATTTAAGCCGACACCGCCTGCTTTTAAGCTAATCAGAAAGACATCTGCTTCACCATTTTTAAAGCGTTCTATTGCTTCATCTCGTTTTCTGGTTTGTCCTGTCAGTTTGCTATATTCGATGTTTCGCGCTTTGAGTTCAGTTTCTATCAAGGCAATCATGCGAGTAAATTGTGAAAAAACCAGGATACGCCGACCTTCTTCCAATTGTTCTGGTAGCATCTCCATCAGTAAATCCAGTTTTGCCGACTCTTTCACTTTTTGGGCTTCTTTTAGTGACAATGTTCTGGGGTCACAGCAAGTCTGGCGTAATTTTAGCAAGGCATCCAGAATGGTAATCTGACTGCGGGCCAGACCTTTATCGGCAATCGCATCACGGACTTTTTTCTCCATGCTAATGCGAATGCTTTCATACAATGCTGCTTGTTTTTCGTATAAAGGCACCGAACGAATCATTTCGGTTTTAGGCGGTAATTCTGTGGCAACTTCTTGCTTGGTTCTGCGCAACATAAACGGCTGCAGGCGTGTCGATAAGCGTTCTCTTTGCTGTGAATCACCATGAGACTCTATCGGTGTGCGATAGAGTTTTTTAAAGGTTTTGCTATCCCCTAAAAAACCGGGCATCAAAAAATCAAACTGCGCCCATAATTCGCCTAGATGATTTTCCATCGGAGTACCCGTCAAGCATAAACGATGACTGGTTTTAATTTCCCTGACAATCCGTGCTGCTTGCGAACGCGGATTTTTTATGACTTGTGCTTCGTCCAGCACCAAATAATGATACTGTTGTGCAATCAGCACTTCTTTATCCCGAGGCAATAAAGGATAAGTGGTCAGCACACAATCATAGTCCTTGATTTTATCAAAATGCTGTTTACGTTCCGTGCCTTGTAATGTCAGTATTTTTAAATCAGGGGTAAAACGCTCTGCTTCTCTACGCCAATTACTCATTAAACTGGTGGGAGCAATAATCAGACAAGGCTGCTTCATTCGCCCGGCCTGTTTTTCAACGAGTAGATGAGCCAATGTTTGAACAGTTTTACCCAAGCCCATATCATCGGCTAAAATACCGGCAAAATTATATTCGCGAAGAAATTGCAGCCAGTTTAAACCTTGTTGTTGATAGTCTCTTAGGGTTGCATTCAGTCCATCCGGTACGGGAATATTTTCTATGCCTTTAAAGTTTTTTAATTTTTTGCCGATTTCGATCAGTGCTTTCCCGCCGTTTAAACTAAAAACACCATAGCTATGGGCTTCTAAATCGGCTAAAGAAGCGGCATCAAAACGAGACAGTGTCAGCCCACCATTAGCATTGACTGCACGGCTGTCAAATAATTCGTAGACAATTTTCAAAAAAGGTTTGAGCTGGCTGGAAGCGATATTAATATAATGATGCGGCTCTATGCCAATACTGAGATTTTCAGGAAGATCATCTATATCATAGTCTTCCAGAACAGGCATTATCAACGGTAACAGTGGCACAGCTTGCCCATTAACATTGATTTTAAAATTCATTTCAAACCAGTCATTACCGGTTTCTTCAATATCTGCATGCCAGTCTTCGGCTTGCTGAAAATTCAGTTTGAAGTTTTCTTTGGTCTCGACAATCCAGCCTTGCTCCACTAAAACAGGCAATGTCTCTTGCATGAATTCACCCCAACGACTGGCGCTATCCATAACGGATTCACCGCCGGGGCTATAGATGATCAGTTCTTTGATGTTATCAAGTTCTGTTGGAATAAACCCTAATTGCAAAAGTTGCTTAACAGCACTAAATTCTGTTTCAATTTCTCTTTCAATACGATAAATACCCTGACTGGTTTTTACCATTGCAAAGGGTTCGGGAGTATAGGCAGACGTTGTTATCTCCCCATAAACAAAATTCAGTTTAATAAAATGACTGTATTGTGTTTGACTTAACTGGGCACCAAACAGGGTAATTTTTGGCGTAGGAATAACAGCAGAGAGTTCAAAAATTTCA
>CAZDMC010000197.1:0-4704 GCA_964506335.1 uncultured Methylomarinum sp.
CTAACTATTCAAATGCTTATGCACCAACTGAGCGGTCAACTGATTTATCTAGGATTATTGTTTAAATTCATTGGGTACTTGCAAATCACTGGGCAGAACGGGTTTCCCCCAGCCATTGTCGGTGGCTGTTTTAAGTTGAAAAACATAAGCTAGTATCTGCGCTACAGCCAGGAACAGTCCTTGCGGAATTTCATCACCTAATTCCGTTGAATAATACAAGGCTCTTGCTAATGGTGGTACTGCAACTAAGGGTACATCTGCACCCACGGCTAAATTACGTATTTGTGCGGCAATTAAATCGGTTCCTTTTGCCACTAAAACAGGCGCGCCTGTGCCCATAAGATCATATTTTAATGCTACCGCAAAATGATTAGGGTTTGTCACCACTACATCAGCCTCGGGCACTTGATCCATCATTCTTCTTTGCGCCATTTCCAATTGTTTTCTGCGGATATGACCTTTTATTTCTGGATTACCTTCTTGATTTTTTGATTCGTCCTTGACCTCTTGCTTACTCATTTTTAGTTGTCGTTTGTTATTCCACAACTGATAAGGCACATCAATCGCGACTACCAGCAATAATGTTGAACTCAAGATTAAAAGACAAAACCCTATAATATCGTCTGCTTTATAAATGGCATCAAATAAAGGCAGAGAGCTCAAGCCCATGAACTGATCAAAATAAAAACTAAATAAGCTTCCAGCCACCCAGAATACCAAGGCGATTTTCACTATAGCCTTTAATAACTCTACCAGACCTTGCACCCCAAACATCCGTTTTAATCCAGAAAAAGGGTTCATTTTTGAAAACTTGGGCTTCATTACCTCAAGGGTAAAGTTCCATCCTCCCATAATGATAGGGGTTAACAATGCAACCAGAGTTAGCACAAGTACTAAAGGCATAATCAACAAAATACCTTTAAACAAGACATTCTCAAAGTAAATTGTAGGGCTGGCAGGGTCAAAAATAATCTCTCTACTCAGCTGAAATTGTTGCCGCATTAAATCAATTAAACCATTTCCGATTGATGACCCGACAAACATTAGCATGATTGAACCGGTCATGAGTGCGACAAAGGTGTTTAGTTCTCGGGATCTGGGGATTTGACCTTTCTTTTTGGCATCGGCAAGCCGTTTTGCCGTAGGTTCTTCTGTTTTATCTTGTCCTGAATCATCCGCCATTACATTTCCCCACTAAAATCCAGTGTCATAACTTTAACACGCGACTAATTAATGCAAATCCATCGGCTAAAACATCGCTAAAGGCATTTAAAGTATTGTCTAAAAAAATCCAGATTAAAACCATGCCTAGCATAATGGTGATAGGAAAACCGACACCAAAAATTTGTAATTGGGGGGCTGCTCTGGCGGCCACGCCAAAGCTAATATTAACAAATAATAAAGAGGCCATAACAGGAATCGCCAATAACACACCGCCAGCAAAAATTTTACTGCTCCAGCTAATTACCTGCCATAAATCATCCCTGCTCAAACCCATTTTACCGATGGGTAAGGTTTTAAAGCTTTCGACCAGCATCTCAATAACTAGCAAGTGAGCATTTACACTGAGAAAAATTAGACTGGTAGAGATAACAAAAAGTTGTGCCACTACGGGTACCTGAATACCCGTAGCAGGGTCAACCATTGAAGAAAACCCCAAGCCCATACTAAAAGCAATACTTTGTCCTGCGACCAGCATCACTGAAAAAACCATTTGCAATATAAATCCGGTGGTCAGACCAATAGCAATTTGCTGTACAGCGACCATAAAACCTTGATAGCTAAAAATAGCGATATGGGATGAGTCTGGCACAATGGGGACAACAACCAGGGTAATTAAAAAAGATGCCAGAACTTTGACTTTTGCGGTAAGTACTTGAACACTCAATACCGGAATGGATATAAACATTGAGCTAATGCGAATAAATGGCCAGATATAGGCGCCTAAAATAGCCAGCATCTGTTGCTCAGTAAAATTCACTGTTAGCCTATAATCGTCGGAATTTGATGTATCAAGCCTTGAAAATAATCAATTAACACTTGCAACATCCATGGCCCTGCAAGCATTAATACCAAAATAATTGTGGCAAGTTTCGGTATAAAGGTTAAGGTTTGTTCATTGATTTGCGTTGCAGCTTGAAACATGGCAATCAGCAAGCCAACCGCTAAGGAAGATAACAGAACTGGCGCAATCAATTTAACTGCAACCAGCACAGTCTCTTGGGCAAGCACTGAGATAACGTCTGGTGTCATATTGATGTCCTGTGGAAAAGGTGTTTGGAACGTATTCAATATCTACTGCGTCACTGCCATTTACGCTGGGGCGGTGCTCGAAATCCTCATTTACTCCGTGTAAACTCCGGTTTCTGTGTTCCGTTCTCACCTAACTAAATGAGTGGCTGGTAACGATCTTGAACAAGTTTTTAGAACTTGTCTAGTTAAATATAAAAACTGGCTGCCAGCATTTCCAAGACCAGTGACCAGCCATCGGCTAATACAAATAACATGATTTTAAAGGGCAGGGAAATAATCATCGGTGACAACATCATCATGCCCATTGACATTAAAACACTGGCCACCACCAGATCAACCACCAGAAAAGGTAAAAATATTAAAAACCCAATCTGAAAAGCTGTTTTTAATTCACTGGTCACAAAGGCGGGTAACAATAAAGAAAAAGGCACATCATCGACCGACTTAAAATCATCGCGTCCCGAAATTTTCATAAATAATTCTAAATCGGCTTCCCGTGTTTGCTTCATCATAAATTTTCTAAATGGCTGGGAGGCTCTTTCAATTGCAGTGGTGACATCAATTTTTTCTTCCAGATAAGGCTGTACGGCCTGACTATTCACCTTGTCAAAAACCGGCATCATAACAAAAATAGTTAAAAACAGAGACAGACCGAGCAATACCTGATTACTCGGTGCTTGCGCTGTCCCTATAGCCTGGCGTAACAAGCCCAGCACAATCATGATGCGAGTAAAAGAGGTCATGGTTAGCAACATTGAAGGTAATATCGTCAATATTGTCATTAAAGCCAAAATCTGGATAGTGACAGTATAAGTTTGCCCACCATTAGGGTTTGTTGTTACTGTCACTGCTTCTATTCCGGGTGCGGCCCATGCAGTAAAACTCGGTATAAAAAAACCGAGTATCATTATCATGCCAAACAGCGTTTTATTCATTGGCAGAACCTTTCAAAAACTTTGACAATTGTTGTGAAAACTTAACATTTGACCGTTTTTCTGATTCATTCTGAAGCAGTTGTTCATCGCCTTCCAATACCAGTAATTGTTCAATTTTTCCAGGCATAACCGCGAGTACCAATTGTTTGTTTCCTACTTGTACTAATATCAATTTTTCTCTTGCACCTAGAGATAGTCCTGATATAACCCTCATATTTTCCCTGGATGAAATGGCAAATCCACCCATTTTTCGCATAATCCATACACAGATGAAAAACAAACTTAACACCACCACTAATCCTAAAGCCCAATTCAACACATGCTCAGAAGAAACTGTCTGAATTTTTTTTCTTTCTTCATCCGCAGCCAGTATGACAGAAGAAGTCAAGAAAATAGCCAGGCCACATCCCCAATTAATAAGGCCTTGTTTGCTTGTTTTATAAGCTTTCATAATCCATAAGAAAAGACTTATCCCAGTTTTTTTACACGTTCTGACGGGCTGATAACATCAGTTAGCCGGATGCCAAATTTATCATTTACCACAACAACCTCGCCGTGAGCAATCAAAGTACCATTAACCAGAACATCCATCGGGTCACCGGCAAATCTATCTAATTCAATAACAGAGCCTTGATTAAGTTGCAGTAAATTTCTGATATTGACCTGAGTTCGGCCTATTTCCATTGAAACAGTCACCGGAACGTCCAGTATTACATCTAATTTAAGCTCTTCATCTGATATTTCTTTATTCTCAGCGTTCTCAGCTGGTTTTTTATCAAATTCTTTAATTCCGGCTGATTCAAGGTTTTCGGCCTCTTCCTGTTCCTTTAGCGCATCACCCCAATCAGCATCGCCAGTTTCTTGTTCACTCATTGCTTCGGCCCAGTCATCACCCGCCGGGTCTTCGTTTTTGTCTTCACTCATTCGCTTACCTGATTACCTTAAAATACATTTTATAAGAAGTCCTGAGATAGCTTTTCTTTGACTTGAATAGCGTAATTGCCATCTGACAATCCTACTTTGCCTTTAAAAATGGCCACTTGCTCGGCACGAACGATAACTGTGTCAGGGATGTCGATAGGAATGATATCTCCTTTTTGTAAGTTCATGACCTCTTCAACCGTCATGTTTTTTTCGATCAGCGTACTATTCAAGGTTACTTCACTGCGTAAAACTTCCTTTCTCAGGCTTTCCTGCCAGCCGCCATCAATTTCTCCTCGGTCACTACTGACCGCATCCAGTAAATCTCTAATAGGCTCGATCATGGCATAGGGCATGGCAATATTAATATCTCCACCACCGCCTTCAAGTTCAACATGTATGGTTGATACTATGACAATTTCAGAAGGGCTGACAATATTGGCAAATTGTGGATTGACCTCCGAACTCATATATTCAAAATCAATTTCCATCACTGGCTTCCATGCTTCTTTTAAATCTTTAAATAACAACTCAATAATCCGTCTGATAACGCGCATTTCTGTCGGAGTAAATTCACGACCTTCGACCTTATTAT
>CAZDMC010000198.1:0-4700 GCA_964506335.1 uncultured Methylomarinum sp.
CGATAACACCTGGTTTTTTATTCCAGGTGCAGGATTGACATTAGCCATTACTGATGATCTTTGGTTTGGTTTTACCATGTACGGTAATGGTGGTTTAAACACTTCTTATTCTCGTAATATTTATGATGAAACAGCTGCTGTGCTTGGCGCATTTGCTGCTGCTGAAGGCGCAAACCCTGGAATTGGGGCTGGAGCTGCGGCGGCAGCAAGTGTTCCCAGAGGTACAGGTACTGGCACGCCTGATACGGGTCGATTAGGTATTGATTTAGCTCAGGCAATTTTGGTACCTACCTTGGCGTTCAAAATACATCCTAAACATTCAATTGGTGTTTCAGCACTTATTGGTTTTCAAAGTTTTGAAGCTAAGGGGCTAGGTAACTTTCAGTGTTTCACTTCCACCGCTGCCACTAGAAACCCTGCAGCCTGTATGCCTGGTGGGCTAGGCCCTGGCGCACCCGGTTTCATAAAATCCAAACAGCTGACTGATAATGGCCGCGAATGGGCTTATGGAATTGGTGCACGTATTGGCTGGATTGGCGAAATCCACCCTCAAGTCACTCTAGGAGGTGCCCTTTCCAGTAAAATTTATATGACCCAGTTTGATGATTATAAAGAACTATTTGCCGAAGATGGAGGTTTTGATATCCCTGCTAATTTTCAGGTGGGTATAGCTATAAAACCCATAGAAGCTTTACAATTATCATTTGATTTTCAACGCATTTTCTATGGCGATGTGAAATCAATTGCTAATAAGGGTCCTGTTGCCAGCCGCTTTGGCCCTTCTATTCCCAATGGTTCTGGCTTTTTAGGTGCTGGCAATGGATTAGGCTTTGGTTGGGAAGATATTAACGTATATCGTTTTGGTGGCTCTTATCAACTCAATCAGCAATTTACTTTTAGAGTAGGGTATAGCTGGAATGACAGTCCAATCCCTAATGATCAATTATTATTCAATATCCTTTCTCCTGCCGTAATCACTCGTCATATCACCACAGGAATCACTTATGCCCCAGACAAACACAGCGAATGGGTTTTGACCTATACCCATGCTTTGCATGAAGGCCAAAACCAAAGCACCTCAGCATTTGGCGTGCCTGCATCAATTAGTATGCATCAAAATTCCATAGAATTAGGCTATTCATGGAAATTCTAACAGTTATCAACAAGAGATTTTAATGGAAAATTTTACCCCATATTCAGCCTTGGCTGGAGGTATTCTTATTGGTCTGAGTGCAACAATAATGTTGCTCTTTAATGGCCGAATTACCGGCATTAGCGGCATGATTTCCAATATACTCCCCCCTACACAAGGAGACTGGCTCTGGCGCTTACTTTTTTTACTGGGCATTATAGCCGGTACCGGCGTTTATCTGTTTGCATTTGCAGACAATTATATGCCACGCACTCAATTCCCTGTCGGTCTGTTAATTATCGGAGGATTTTTGGTGGGTTTTGGCACACGTTTGGGCCATGGTTGTACTAGTGGACATGCAATATGTGGCATTGCCCGTTTATCTCCTAGATCAATAGTAGCAACCCTGATTTTTATGTCATCAGGCGCTATCACTGTCTTTGTTATTCGTCATTTAACAGGTCTAACATCATGAAACAAAATTTAGTTTCTTTATTTGCAGGTTTTATCTTTGGTATTGGCCTGGCTCTTTCCCAAATGATAAACCCCGATAAAGTCCTTAATTTTCTGGATGTCTTCGGCAACTGGGATCCCAGTTTGGCTTTTGTGATGATCGGCGCTTTAGCCATCAGTTTTATTGCTTTCCATTTTATCCCTCAACGTACAGCGCCTTTATTTGAAGAAAAATTCAGCCTCCCCACTAGAAAAGATTTAGATAAACCGTTAATTATCGGTGCGATACTGTTTGGCATAGGCTGGGGAATCGCGGGCTATTGTCCAGGGCCTGCCATAGCCAATTTAGCACTAGCCAGTCAAGATACTTTAATATTTGTCATTTCGATGATCGCCGGTTTTTATCTGCAACGCTTTTTTTCAGTAGAAAAATCTTAGCATGGTCAGCAGAAAGTAAAACTGACGGGTATTGGATTTTGATTATTTTGCTGTATTAAATAATAAAACAATGACTAATCTCCAACAATCATTTCCCTGGTTATCTCCCTACTGGTCTCAGCTGGCTCTTGCCATTAACCATCAACGCATCCCTCAAGCCCTGTTAATTACCGGAAACAAAGGCATGGGGAAGTATGTCCTGGCAAGCTATTTTGGTCAGTCATTACTTTGCTTTTCTCGCGATTTAGGGGGGAATTATTGTGGAAAATGCAAGAGTTGCAAGCTGTTTTTAGCAGAAACGCATCCCGATTATAGTTTGATTGAACCCGAAGGAACGGGCAAATCAATCACTATTTCTGTCATTCGCCAGCTTATTACCAAACTGTCTTTAAAACCTCAGTTTGATAGTCAACGGGTAGTGATTGTTAATCCTGCCGATAGTTTGAATAATGCTGCTGCCAATGCTTTTCTTAAATTTCTGGAAGAACCTACAGAACGAACCACACTGATTCTTGTTGCAGAAAACCCGTCTAAACTACCGGCCACTATCAGTAGTCGATGCCAAAAACTATTTATTCAACCTCTTGATCCCAGTGCTTTAAAACACTGGCTAAAACAACAAAATCTATTGGAAAACAGCGACATTGTATTGAACCTATCTAAAGGCTCACCGCTATTAGCTAAACAATTTTCAGAAAATTCGATTTTAGATTTGAGAACACAATGTTTTGAAAGCTGGATTAAAGTTCACCATTCAAAAACAAGTTTTAATGAAGTGGCTGAAAAGTGGTATAAATTAGAAAAAACTGAAATGGAATTTTTGCTGTTCTGGCTGACAAGCTGGGTGATGGATATGATAAAACTGGCCTTTCATCAACAAGCTGTAAAATTATACAACCCGGATTTAATAACAAACTTGCAAGAATTGACGCAAAAGCTAGACTTAAGAAAACTATATAAATATTACGATTTTTTATTACTAAGCCAAAAAAGACTAGATACCCAGTTAAATAAACAGTTGATGTTTGAAGAAATCTTAATAAAATGGTCCTCACTCAAAAATAAGTAGAATTATGGCAGAATCAGCAGCACCCAGACAAGGCATTCTTTCTTTGTCGATAAAAGATAAAAATGCACTTTATGCAGCCTATATGCCCTATGTAATAAACGGCGGTCTATTTATTCCCACCAAACGTGAATATGAAATGGGTGAAGAAGTCTTTATGCTGCTCAATTTAATGGAGGAGACAGAACGCTTGCCTATTGCCGGAAAAATAATATGGAAAACACCTGCCGGTGCAGAAGGTTATCGAGCAAACGGTATTGGTGTGCAATTCAGTGATCAGGACAGCGGTGCAGCAAGAAATAAGATAGAGACTTATCTTGCTGGTGCATTAGAATCTGACCGCTCCACTCATACCATGTGATCTAATACTCATCCACCCTACCCTCTTTTCAGATTTTGCTATTCATTTGTAAAACCACTTTCAAACAAACAGTTTCATGTTTATAGATTCCCATTGTCATCTGGATCGAATTGATCTTGCTCCTTTTCAAAATGATTTCGGCCATTTTATGAAAGAAGTCGAAAATTGCCAGATTGATCAAATGCTTTGTATTTCAATTAATCTGGAAGACTATCCAGCCATGGTTGATCTGTCAAAGACTATCCTTCAATCTCATTATCCGTAGGCGTTCATCCTAATGAACGTGATGGCAAAGACCCTTCTGTAGATGAACTACTAGCATTAGCTAGCAACCCTCGAGTCATTGCCATCGGTGAAACAGGACTGGATTATTTTCGTAGCGAAGGTGATCTGGAATGGCAAAAGCAGCGTTTTCGTAATCATATTGATGTCGCCAAAAAACTGCATAAACCACTGATAATCCATACCCGACAAGCGGGGCATGATTCATTAGATATATTGGCTGAGCAAGGTGCAGACCAGGTGGGCGGTATTATTCATTGTTTTACAGAGGATTGGGACTATGCAAAAAAAGCACTGGATTTAGGATTTTATATTTCCTTCTCCGGTATTGTTACTTTCAAAAATGCCCAGGAAATTAAAGAAGTGGCAAAGAAAGTGCCGTCAGATCGTTTTTTAATCGAAACAGATGCCCCTTATTTAGCCCCTGTTCCCTATAGAGGAAAACCCAATTATCCACTTTATGTGCCCTATGTTGCAGAACATATTGCTGAATTACGGAAAACAAGCGTAGAAAATATAGCCCAGCTTTCAAGCGACAATTTTAAAACTTTATTCAAATTAAATTGTAACTACTCAGTATAATCTGTAACTGCTCAGATTGCCCTTGATTTTGTTCAAGAGCAAGACCATGGCAAAGCTCAGGTGATTCAGTTACTCAGAATTATAACTCTATATTCAACTGATTTTTTAGGTTGATGGCTTTTGCGAAAACAGTAAAGTCACATCTGTCAGGCATTATAAACTTTGTTGAAACACAGATTGCGAATGCCATTCTTGAAAGCATTAATAACAAAATTCAAATGGCTAAACGTCGAACCAGAGGATTTCGAAATACAACGAATCTCATTAACATGATTTACTTTTTATCTGGATAAATTAAAATTTAATTACCCACTCTATTCAACCTAGAAAAATCAGTTGAGCATGGGTTTTGTGGAAAATCTGGGCGAAAAAGACAAAGAATAGCT
>CAZDMC010000199.1:0-3948 GCA_964506335.1 uncultured Methylomarinum sp.
CACTAAAATTCAGAACCAATATTCAGCTGAGCAAATGGCAAAAATTGTTGCCTATAGAGCATTAGCAAAACAGCTTTATCTTGTTAGGCTAAATGACAGGCTGGCTGTAGCTGATCAAGTCATTAAGGATGAATCATTCAGAATTTATTTTGACCTTTTTTTACGTGAGGCTAGAGTTGTCAATAAACTGGTGATAGCGGGTCAGCAAAAAATATCGCTTGCCCTGGCCTTAACGCCCCGTTTTTATCGATGTTTTTCAAGCACAGTTGCTAAAGTCTCCCAGTGTTTACAGGAAGATAATAAAATGGCATTCACCCGCATTGGCTATCAACAGGCGGCTCTATCCACTGTAAATTTATCCTGCACAAGCTCTGATTGTGCCCAGCAATTGCATATTTCTGGTTTTTCTGAAGAAAAGCGTGGCTTTGATAACACCTTATTGAATGTAGGTTTCTACGACACTGAATGGGCTATCAACACAGCTTTAAATGCTGTGTTTAATTATTTAGTGATTACCCATTTATTTTTTAACTAAGGTTATTCACTGTGAATTTTTTTAGACTATTCATTTTTTGCAGCATTCTTTTAATACAAGCTTGTGCGCGACAAAACGTACAAGAAACGTCAACAAATTCTGACAGTGTTCCATTAGAACATGAAGAAAGTACTGAACGTGTTATTACTGCACAAGGCCAGGCTATTATTAACAATGGCGCTACTTTATTAGCCAGAAAACAAGCTGTTAACAATGCTTTAAGAAATGTTTCATTAGCTGCTGGCAATAATTTATCAGCCGGGATGCTTATCGGTAGCACAAAAGTTGTTGATGAATGGGTTGCTGATAATATTTATCATATACAAGTGCTTGCGGTATTATCTACGGGGCAATACTGCAATTCACCCTATCGTAAAAGGATTCTGGCAACAGCGTTTCCCATCGTAATTTCCGGGCAAATAAGCGGCAATGAAACACAGGATTTATACAGTGGTATCCCGAGAGAAATAATGAATATCATGCTGGAATCCGGAGATTTTATCGGACGAAATAAAACTCATACGGTACTTTATTCTCGCCCAGATATGGCTCCTGAGATTATAAACCAGGAAGGGTACCAGGGTTCAATGATTACCCAGTTGGCCGAAGAACACGGTAGTCAATTTGTGTTATCAGGCGTTATTAGAGATTTTCAAGTCGAATCTACTGAATATACTAGAGGCTCTGGTGTGCTGGCTCGGGCAAAATCCCTGTTGAGAGATTTTGTAGCTCGACGTGGTCTTTCCATAGATATTTATGTTCACGATGGTGCTAGCGGCGCATTATTATTTCAAAATCGTTATACCGATACCATCATTGGTGATGTCTGGATTCCTATAGGCTACACCGTAGGCAGTGAACGCTTTAAAGGCACTCCTAGCGGACATAAAATATCTAAAATCATACAATTAGCCAGTAAAGATATCAGACGGGTTATCGGCTGCTATCCTCTTTCTGCAAAAATCATCAAAGTTGACCGTAAGAAAGTATATATTGCCGCAGGTAGCCAGGATAAATTAAAAGTAGGTGATAGCCTGGTTGTTTATAGTCGAAATTTAAATTCAGGAATGCAACAAAATGAATTGATCGGTGTTCTTATTATCAAGGATGTACAAGCTGAATTTTCCATCGGTGCAATGGAAGTTGTTTCAAATTCAAGAAGAATAAAGGCAGGTGACTGGGTTAAAAGTAGATAAAATTACAACCAATTATTAATCAGTAAAAAAGGGGCCCAATAATAAGGGTGCTTAAAATCCTCATCTTCAAGTAATTTTAGTTGCGCCTTTTGTAAAGCCGCCGCTTTTGATAAGTCAGTATCTTTCAGCGTTTGATAAAAACTGATAAAAAAATCAGAGGCGGCTTCATCCGCTATTTCCCAAAGACTGCCTACCGCACTTCTTGCACCTGATTTGATAGCGGCACCGGCCAGTCCCAGTACTGCTTGTTCATCACCGGCTGCTGTTTCACAGGCACTTAGTACCAATAATTCCAGTGGTTGTTCACGATATTTTGTAACACCGATAGACTCGGCAAGTTCGTCAATAGTAAACCGGCCATCGTAGGCTAAAATAAAATTGTTCTCTGCGTCTCCGGAAAATATGGCATGTGAAGCAATATGAACAATGCTGGGTTGGCTCTGAAAAAACGCCTGTTTTATGGCTTCTTTGGTAAAATCGCTATTTAGCATAATTTCACCCCCTATCAAATGCTGTATGGTTGTCAGTTCATGGCCTACCATGGGTAAACTCGGCAAGTTTTCAACGGATTCACTAAGCCCTGCCAGTAATATATTTCCATCTAATGAATTCAAAGGCTGTGGATCTATCAGATCTAGCCCTGGGGTAACCGCTATAGAATATTTTTCTATTAAATATTGGCTGCCATCACTTAACGCGGCCAAGGGAATATTTCGTAGTATTCCTCCAGGGACAAAAACTAACGTCTCAATGTGATGGCTTTGTAATTCATGCAGATAGGGTTTTACTAACCAGTCAAATAATTGTTTACCTAGTGTTAAATGCAGTTGATGGCTTTTTGTTTGTATTGATTTTCTAAAGTCAGCGGCTATTGCTGTGAGTTGTTGTCTTCCCACAGCAATGGAATAGCGTTGTATGCTTCCGGGAAGCGAAATTAATAATTCAGTACGATCTTTCAATAAGACTGGATATATAATTGCCGCAGTGTCAGAGATTGCATCTAGTTTTTTAGTTTTTTTCTGAAAACTGGCTATACAAGGGTCATTAAAGTAATTGCGTAATTCTGATGCTCTGTATTGTTCAATGATGGTACGTGCTTCAATCAATAATTCTTCGACGCTTTCAGAATTTTGCAAAGTTTCAGTATGTTGCAATAATGCACTGACTAAATCTTGATAAACCGGTGCAATACTGTGATGAAAATTTATATCACTGAGTTTTCCATCTAATGTTATATCTTGTCGCGTCTTTTCTATTAAACCTACGGCGCGTCGGTAAGATGCAATGGCTTCATTGCTTTTTCCTAGACGTCCTAATAATTGTCCCTGCAAGCCATACCAGCGAAAAGTCGATTCTGTAGCACTAACTAATTCTGCCGCATGTGATGCCTGCTGGGCTAAATGCAATGCTTCTGATACTTTGTTTTCAGCTTGATAGAGCAATGCCAGATTACCCATAACAAAAGAATAAGCACGTTTATCTTTAAATTGTAAGGCTAGTTGTTTGGCCTGTTGCAGACTCTCATAGGCTTTTTTTAGTCCTGTGCTGTTGGATGAAAAAGTAGTTGCTTTTAAGTATTGATAGCTTCTACCCAGATGAATTAATGCATATACTTTATTATCAACATCTGGCAAGGATTGAATGGCAGCATCTGCTTGCTGTAATGCTAGCAAGACTGCTTGTTCTTCTGCCCCCGACTCAATTAACTGACGGGCTAAATTTGACAAGGCGACTGCATCATCAATTAATGTATTGCTGGAATTTGTATTATTTATTTGAAAACCTTCGACCGTTGAAGGATTAGATTTCAGCGTAGAAACAGTAAAACTACTGCTTACATCGCCAGCTTTTTGTGCAGTACAAAGTGCTTGCAAGGTAGCATTTGCATTAACAATTTCAGTCGATAGTGGTATAAGCCCCGCTGACAGATTAACATCCGGTGCATTAATTTGTACACTACCGGATATACCGGCAGGGCCTGCGGAAGCGCTAATTAAACTTTCAGCAGAAAAGAAACGATTACTTGAAATAATAATTTCACCGCCTTGACCCGCGCCAGCCTGTGCCACGATTTGGCTGTTATTAAGGACGACAGTATCTGAATTAATAGTGACGTTACCGCCTGTTGCATCATTGACGTTGGCGGTGATTTCGCCATTACGAAGCAGTAATTGCTCACTTTCAATGGTGATATTGCCGCCGTTACTAAAATCCGAT
>CAZDMC010000199.1:3974-4683 GCA_964506335.1 uncultured Methylomarinum sp.
ATCAAATTTAGGGGTGGTTATAGTAAGATTACCGGCATCATTACTGCCTTCTGAATTTACAAATATTCCTGCTTGTTCGTCGGGGTCAACCTGAATCCTCAGTCTTATTTCCTGATCAGCAATAATATTTATGCTACCACCCAATCCACTGCTAAAAGGATCGGTATCAGTACTTATTTCCGAATCTCCTTTTAATATCAATTTTCCTGTGTTAATGATAATGTTACCACCATCACCTGCATCCTCAGCATCACTGGCAATTTCAGTATCGTCATTCAAAATCAAGGTATCGCTGGATATCAGAATATTGCCGCCTGTACCTGCACCATTCGAGTCACTTATTAATTCAGAATCATCATTCAGCTCAATTAAAGGGGCTTCAATACGTAAATTTCCAGCCTGAACCAGACCCTCTGTTGGACTCGAAAACAGGGTGTTTCCAGAAAGATTAATAGCTTCTCGCAAATTGATATCAATGGCCAGTGCAGCACCTACACTGTCGCCTTCAGAAACCGAGACAATACTAAAATCAGTTGCATTTAATAGACCGCCTCGTAAAACCACCGAGCCGCCGGGATTGCCGCTGACATCAAGGCTGATAACACCTTCCTCACCGGTAAGGCTAAGCACAGCAAGATCGCTAAATCCATCAAGATTAGGGTCTGCGGATATTGTTACTTCTCCCGGCGATGCAACACTTGCCAGTAAT
>CAZDMC010000200.1:0-4643 GCA_964506335.1 uncultured Methylomarinum sp.
GATCTATAACTACAGTCGAAATGAAGTTAAAAATTTTCTATTAGCCAGTGCTAATTTCTGGCTGGAAGAATTTCATCTGGATGGGCTCAGAGTCGATGCTGTTGCCTCGATGCTTTACCTGGATTATTCGCGTGAAGAAGATGACTGGATTCCTAATATGTATGGCGGTAATGAAAATCTGGAAGCCATTGATTTCATGCGCCACATGAATACAATTACCCATGAACAACATCCGGGAACTGTGATTATTGCTGAAGAATCAACCTCTTGGCCGCAGGTCACACGTCCCACCTGGACTGGCGGACTGGGGTTTTCCATGAAATGGAATATGGGCTGGATGCATGACATGCTTTCTTATATGCAACAAGATCCCGTGCATCGAATGCATCACCATGATAACCTGACTTTTGGCATGTTATACGCATTCTCAGAAAACTTTGTCCTGCCTTTTTCTCACGATGAGGTGGTACACGGCAAAGGCTCCATGATCAATAAAATGCCGGGCGATGAATGGCAGCGTTTTGCTAATTTACGCCTGCTTTATACTTTTATGTTTACCTACCCGGGCAAAAAATTATTGTTTATGGGCTGTGAGTTTGGACAAGGAACAGAATGGAATTTTGATCAAAGTCTAGACTGGTATGTTTTAGATTACCCGTCACATAATGGTTTAAAAACTCAAATCAAAGATTTGAACAAAATTTATACTAGCCATCCTGCATTATTTCAGCATGACTTTGAACACGAAGGCTTTGAATGGATTGATTGCCATGATGTTAATCATTCAATCATCAGTTATCGACGTAAAACCGCTGAAGAAGAATTAATCGTAGTACTAAACTTCACCCCAGTGGTGCGAGAAAATTACCGTATTGGAGTCCCTGCTGAGGGTAATTACACAGAGATTTTTAATTCCGATTCCAGTTATTACAATGGTAGTAATACCGGTAATGGTAATGTGCTTTCTGAACCTACACCGTGGATGAATTTAGCTCATTCGATCAATATTACTCTTCCTCCTCTAGCGGGTATTATCTTAAAATTATGAAAAAGATTCTTTTTGCAAGCAGTGAAGTCCACCCACTGATAAAAACAGGAGGCTTAGCCGATGTTGCTGGCAGCTTACCCAAGGCTCTGGCAGAGCTTTCCCAGCAAGTCAGGGTTATTTTACCCAATTATCCCTCCATAAAAAAAACAGAAGAAGTTCGTTTTATCAGCACGGTTCGAGTCAACAATCAAGATGCCAATATTCTGGAAACACATTTAACTGACAGCGATGTTATTGTCTGGCTGGTAGATTGCCCTGCATTATTTGACACCCCTGGAAATCCTTATGTCGATGAAAATGGCATTCCCTGGGCTAATATCGCAGATCGTTTTACCTTATTTAGTCGAATTATTGTTGAAGTCGCCATGAATAGAGCACATCTGGACTGGCAGGCTGACGTCGTCCATTGTAATGACTGGCAAACAGGACTGGTACCGGCATTATTATCCATTGAAAGTAATACGCCCGCCACGGTCTTTACCATTCACAATATGGCTTATCAGGGCATGTTTCCGGAAAGCTCCTTTGCAGAGCTTAATTTACCCAGACAACTGTGGCATCCAAATGGACTTGAGTTTCATGAGATGCTGTCTTTTATTAAGGGAGGATTATCCTATGCCGATCGTATTACGACTGTTAGCCCGACTTATGCACTGGAAATACAGACACCTGAATTTGGTTATGGCCTTGAAGGATTATTAAGTCATAAATATACTATTTTAAGCGGTATTATCAACGGCATGGATCTGGATCAATGGAATCCGGAAACTGATAATTCAATCAGCGAACCCTATTCAGTCGAATCATTAGCTAATAAAGTCATTAACAAAACGTCTTTACAAGCTCGATCATCACTCCCTGTTAACAAATCCGTGCCTTTATTCGGCCTAATCAGCCGACTGGTTGAGCAGAAAGGCATTGATCTTCTTATTGATTGCCTGCGCGATTTGGTTGATATGCCCATGCAACTTGTTTTATTAGGTAGTGGAGATAAAAGTGTAGAACAAAAACTAATGGAGTTTGCTCGACTATACCCCAAGAAAATTTCGGTGACTATCGGTTACGATGAAGCACTGGCTCATCAAATCGAAGCAGGTGCTGATATCTTTTTGATGCCGTCAATTTTTGAACCCTGTGGTTTAAACCAGATGTATAGCCAGCGTTACGGCACTATTCCTGTCGTCAGAGAAACCGGAGGGCTGGCTGATACCATTGAAGATGCTTTACCTAAAAGTTTAGCCAATAACACCGCAACCGGCATTTCTTTTAAAGAGGCCAGTGCTGGCGCATTATTAGAAGCCATTAAAAGAACATTGTTGCTATATAACGATAAAAAAACCTGGAAAAAAATTCAGGTAGCAGCGATGGAAAAAGATTTTTCATGGAATAACAGTGCTAAACAATATTTAGCTTTGTATGAGGAAATATATAAGAGCAGGTAAAAGGTAAAAGGCGAAAGGTTCAAAGAGACACCATGCTAAATGTAAGTTTGGGGGTAAATAACATGCTTAAAAGATTATTTTTGTTGCTATCAGTTTTTAGTATTGCCTCCTATGCCAATGAGTCTGTCATGGAAATTATTCCTTTGTATAATCGACCTGCATTTGAGCTGCAACCTATTTTAAATCCTCTGCTTGAAAGTTCTGAACGTATTATTGCCAACGGCTCAACCCTTATTATTAGAGCCACACCGAGAAGACTGAATGAATTAAAGGGACTAATTAAACAACTGGATGTACCTTTAAATAATCTGTCTATCACCGTGCTTCAAACCAGAACAAAAACAGCGCATGGCCTGAATGCTTCAGCCGATATAAGACTGCATTTTCCAGCGCGGCGTTCGTCAAAATTTTCGGGTCAGATTGGTGGACGTTTTGCGCAAACTGAGGGCTTTAAAAATTCGGATAGCACTCAAGTTGTTAAAACCCTGGATGGTCAGGCCGCAACTATTAGAACGGGCAAGATTCATCCTGTCCAAAACTTCAGCATTTATGACTCTGGCTATCCAACTATTTCCAGTAATACTCAATTTATTGAAGCAACGACTGGATTTATAGTAACGCCCCGTTTAACGGGTCAACAGGTAACACTACAAATTACACCCTGGTCAGACCGCTTAAACCATAGCGGAACATTTGATACACATGGTGCTAATACAACCCTGCGTGTTAATTTAGGGGAATGGGTAGAAATTGGAGGTGTTAGCGAGCAAAGCCAAAGAACCAGAAACGGGTTACTGTCGCATTCCTATTCAACTGCAAATGATAATTTGCGTATTTTGATCAAGGTTGAAAAAGGCTTGTGATTTAGCCCTCTATTAATTTTAATTTTAATAAATAAACCCGTCGATCATCGGCATGTACCACTTCAAAACGGAATCTGCCATGTTCCAGTTTTTCGCCTTTCTTTGGCATATGCCCTAATTGATGCACCACAAATCCACCGATGGTTTCATGCTCATCATCTTGCAAATTAGCTGAAAAATATTCATTAAATTCATCAATAGGCGTTAAGGCTTTAAGGCTAAATTTTTTGTCGCTATGCTTTTCAATATATTCTTCTTCTTGAGCATCATGTTCATCTTCAATCTCACCCACGATTTCTTCCAGCACATCTTCAATCGTTACTAATCCAGCGGTCATTCCATATTCATCAATCACAATCGCCATGTGATTTCGTTCTGTCCGAAACTCTTTTAATAATACATTGAGCCGCTTGCTTTCTGGAACAACACTTACGGGTCTCATTAAATCTACAACTGTCTGTTTTTTATTTTCTAAAGCATAAGCCAGCAAATCTTTTGCTAATAATACCCCAACGACTTTACTTCGATCATCCTCTATAACGGGGAATCTGGAATGACCCAGTTCCAGAACTAAAGGAAAAATAGTTTCTAATTTGGCATCTTTTGATATCACATTCATTTGAACACGAGGAACCATAACATCCCTGACTCGCATCTCAGAAAATTTTAATATACCCTGAATCATTGATAATGATTCAGCATCCAGCAATTTTTTTCCATGTGCTTCATTGAGTATCTCTAGCAAATCTTGCTGGTCTTGTGGCTCCCCTGACAGAAAATGACTAATACGATCAAATACCGTTTTCTGTTGGGAGCGACTACTCGGGGGTTTATCATCAGTCATAGCTTGACTTCCTCCTGATAAGGGTTTTTTATTTTTATTTTTTTCAAGATTTCAATCTCTTTGTTTTCCATGTCTTCAGCATCGCTATCCTCAATATGGTCATAGCCTAAAAGATGTAGTACACCGTGGATAATCATATGTGCCCAATGGTCATTTAAAGGTTTGCTCTGTTGCAACGCTTCTTTTTCAATAACAGGCGCACAAAGTAACAAATCTCCTAGTAACTCGCTGTCAAAACCGTCAGATGGCTGATAAGGAAAACTCAGAATATTAGTTGAACCCTTTTTATTGCGGTATTGCTGATTAAATCTTGTCATTTCAGCGTCATCAACGATACGAATAACTATCTCTGAATCTTCAGAATCATCCGTTAAAACAGCATCAATCCAATATTGAAACTGACCTTCCTGTGGAGTTTTCTGTGTTTGAAAAGTTATCTGAAAATC
>CAZDMC010000201.1:0-4640 GCA_964506335.1 uncultured Methylomarinum sp.
GAATCAATTCAGGATGCACCCCTTCTTGCCAAAATTGATACGCGCGGTCATCTTTGTGGGCTTTCTTATAAAAGGCCAATTGTTCTAGCACTTGCCTGACATTTTTTTCACCGAGATACTGAATTATCTGCTTTGCTGTATAGGACTTATAACGAGCAATGTCACGATCCAGCTCCTTGCTTTGAACAACAAAATGGCAATGGTTTTCCAGCACGACATAGGCATACACTTTTAAGCCATCTTTGGATAAGAATTTCAGGGATTCCAATAAGATGTTCACGGTTTCAGGGCGTGTAAAAACTGGGATCCAGTGTAATACCGTCAGCGTGATAAAGTGCGGTGATTCTGGCTGGGTTATTTTGTAGCGGCTTCTACCCATTATTTAGGCTCCGTATGCATTCCCACGCGGGAGCGTGGGAACGAGGTGCTATTACGCTCAAGCAGGCGTACCGACCAATTTTGTTCTCTGGATTCGTGACAGTAGTATTCAATCGCTTGAGGAGATTCAACGCGCATAATTAAACGCAAGTGGCTCCAGCTCAATTCTCTACACGCTGTGTAGAGAATTTCCTGTTCAGGAAATTTAAGGTAGAATTGGCGTAGGAAAACCCCTTACCAAAATCCGAACTCAAGGCAATAGAGAGTTCTTCAATCAGCCGTTGACCATATTTTGCCTTATCTTGCCCTTGCTGCTCTTCTTCCACAATGCGCCGACCAATCAGCCAATAGGCTTCCACCATGGTCGCATTAACCGCAGACCGAGCCTTGCCCCGCGCTTGCTCAAGGATATTTTTTACATCGCCATGAAAAACGGTTAATTCGCTCATCCATTCACCTCGTCTGGTGAAGGGAAAAGCTGCTGCATCAGGCCTTTTTTATGGGCTTTGAGTGCGGCGTGTTGTTGGCTGTGGCGGTGATTAGCTCGTCGAGGGAAGACAGGCAATCGGCGGTTTTTTGTTGTTCTTTTAGGTTTTTAGGGATTAAAACTGGCAGCAGTTTTATAATATCGGCATTAAGATTTTGAACACCACCACCCGCTGCATTATTTAAAAAATACACTTGGCTCTCTGGCGGTAAAATTAAATAATAAAGATAATCCCTGTTTGCCTGTTCATCTATTTCCGTAACTGCTATCCAATGCCAGGAATCGAAGCTAGAACCTCGGAGTTATGAAACCTCTTTAACAAAATTCAATCTAATTAAAACAAACACTTAATTTCCGCTAAAATCCCATGCTCCGTTGCACCGCGTGTCAGTGTAATTTCAAGTTGTTGCAAAAAAAGGGCAGCATGACCAATATGGGGACTATATGTAGTTAATGCTAATATTTACTATCAATGCATGGTTGCTATTTTATCGGCACTAACAGGCTTGCTAAATAGATAACCTTGACCATAATCACAACCCAGCTTTTTCAAATAAGCAAGCTGTTCTTCTGTTTCAATACCTTCTGCCACCACTTTTAATTTCAAACCATGAGCCATTGCAACGACTGCATGGATTAACTCTCGGTCATCAGCATCTTCAATAATGTCATTAATAAAACTCCTATCAATTTTGAGTACATCAAAAGGATAATTACGCAAATAACTCAAGGATGAATAGCCTGTACCAAAGTCATCCATAGCCAGTGACACGCCCATTTCACTTAATTGATTTAAAGCATCGTTAATATAACTATGACCACTCATTAAAACCCCTTCAGTGATTTCTAATTCTAGATATTTACTGGTCAACCCGCTTTGTTCTATCGCTTTTTGAATAAAATTTACTAGCTCTGGGTCACGAAACTGCCGAGGAGATAAATTGACTGCCATTGTAAATTCAGCACCCATTGTTTGCTGTAATTTTTTCGCTACTGTGAGTGCTTCAATCAGTACATACTGACCTAAAGCAACAATCAATCCTGTTTGTTCTGCAATAGGAATAAACTCAACGGGTGAAACATGACCTAATGTGGGGTTGTACCAGCGTAATAATGCTTCTGCACCGATAACTTTTCTATCACTGATATTGACTTGAGTTTGATAATGCACTTCAAATTCACCACGTTTTAACGCACCATTAATTTGTTCTTCAATGGTCAGTCTTCTAGAGACTTCTCGGTTCATCGAGTCGGTAAAGTAACAATATGTATTCCGTCCTAATTCTTTGGAATGATACATTGCTGCATCGGCATTTCTTAATAGTTCAGAGGGACTTGCTCCATCTTGCGGAAAAACGGCTATGCCCACACTAGCTGTTAACACCAATTTTCTACCATCAATAATGAAAGGATTTCTAAATCGTTCTAATAAATTTTCTGCTACTGGCTGGGCATCTGTGACTAAAGATAATCCTTCCAATAAAATAATAAATTCATCACCACCTAGACGACCTACGGTATCTTTACTACGGACTATGTTACTTAAACGTATAGCAGATTCTATCAGCAGTTTGTCACCTGTCTCGTGACCTAAGGTATCATTTACTTTCTTGAAATCATCTAAGTCTAGAAATAGTACGGCTACAAAGTCTTTATTTCTACGCGCCTCATTTAACAATAGCGACAAACGATCAAGTGATAAAAAACGGTTAGGTAATCCTGTCAATGCATCAAAATGTGCTTGATTCCAAATTTTTTCTTCTTGTTCTTTACGTAAAGTGACATCTGTGATGGCAGCCATCATCAAGGTTTCTTTGGCCAATGTTACTTTAGAAAAACTGGCTTCAATATAAAACTCTTCGTTTTTTTTGTTCTCGACCAAAATAGGTTCTCTATTCATTGCAGGTATTGATTCAACACTCGAATGCCTAAAGTTTTGAATGTCTATGCTATGTTGCGATTGATAATAAGAGGGGATGAGTTGGCTTAATGGTTGGCCAATGACTTCTTCACTGGTATAGGCAAATAATTTCTCTGCTGCTTGATTGAATAAAATAATTTTATGCTCATCATCTGTAATAACGATACCTGTAGGAATCAAATCTAGCATACTAAAATATCGAACTTCACTATCTTTAAGATTTTCAATGACCTGTTGAAGCGATTCTTGTTGTTCTTTATTTTCTAATAAAAGCTGTTTAAACTTATGAACTGCTGTCAATAAAGGTTGTAAAAACCGTTCTGTTTGCTTAGGTACTTTAAAATCAGTTTCACCCGTTGAAAGCTTTATTAATGCGCTATTAATTCGATCTAAACCTATGGTCATCTGCTTTGAAAAAAACAGTGCCAACAAAATCATTAGCAAGATTAGGCCAATAGCTAAAGCAGTTACTGTATTCTTATCTTTCAAAACATCGTCAACCATGACCGAAAACGAGTTAAGGTTTTTTACATGATAGTCCGATAAAACAATGAACAGTGCATTTAGTTTTTTCAACTCAGTATGCGTAGTACGCAGCTCACTTTTTGCAAGCAGGGCATCAACCGTTGAAAGCTCTATCGCATTAATGGAGGCATTTCGATAGTCTGTAAATGCTTGCTTGATCTGCTGAAAGACATCAACCTGATCGATGATTAATGTTTGCCCACTATTGAAGACGTGATTGAGTTCTTGTTCCAATGTGTGCAACTGATTAAGAATGAGTTTACCTGAAATATAAACTTTTTCTTCATCAAGGTCATCAATGGCATCTAGTAAAATAGTCGTAAAATCGACATGATTACTAGCTAATAGCGCTGTGATTCGACTAACTTCACTGACCTGGGGTAGATTGTTTTCACTGAGTTGTTTGAACAATTTGGTATGAGAACTAATAATAGCGTCACTACCAAAATAGAGAGCCATCGTTAACAGCGCACTCAAAAAAGGTGCGACTAAAAAACGACCCCGTAATGAAAGCGATTTAAACATTTTAGGTTATTTAAGGCCAGGCCACATATCAGGTGTTATCAACCCCTTGTAGACTAAACCCTTTTTTGTGTTTTGAAACACAGCAATAACGCCTTCAGGTTTAGGCCAGACACCTAGACCATCTTTCAAATTGGAGGTATGTCCTACAATTACATCATTCGCTGAATTCGATGGAATATTGACCATGATCTCATATAGCATTTTACCTAACTGCTCAGACTCTTCTGCATTTTTACTAATTGAAAACTGAAGATTAGGTTCTATATCAAATTCCCCAAATGTGAGTTGTGCGGTATCTTTACAACGACAATAAGGACTTGAAATAACATGACCAATGGGAATATTCAATTGTTGAATAATAAGCCCTAACTTCTTTGCTTGTTCCTTTCCTTCTTCAGATAAGTTTCTTTGGCTGCTACAGTCCGTTAAAACATGTTTGACTTTATCTTTTTGCGTATGATCTGTTTTACTGTGGCGCATATACAGAATATGACCGCCAGATTGTAGTACCTTGATTAAATTTTCAGGTAATAATATCTCTGAAGCAACGGGGCCAGCATTAATTGTTGAAGAAAATATTAAAAATTGAATGCCTAGAATAAATAAAAGTATTTTTGAATTTACTATTGCATATTGCATAACTAATATTTGAACAGGTTTTATTATTATCTTTATTGATTATAGTATCTTTTCCTGCACCACGCTAAAATTCTTACTAGCCAACTATGGTTAACAATGCTTTCCTTATGGCTTTATCCTAGAAAAATCAGTTGAGCACGGATTTTGTGGAAAATCTGGGCGAAA
>CAZDMC010000202.1:0-4622 GCA_964506335.1 uncultured Methylomarinum sp.
TTTTTCGCCCAGATTTTCCACAAAATCCGTGCTCAACTGATTTATCTAGGATAATGCCTGAGAACCTGTTCAAGATAAAAACCAAAACATTGACGCGCTAAAGGTCATTGCAATCGGCAGAGTAATTAACCAGGATAGCAGAATGCTTCTCACTACCCTGGAATCTTGATTTTTACTTATCATTCCAATACCAAAGATGGAGCCTACAGAGACATGAGTGGTAGAAACCGGAACACCCAATTGACTGGCGAATATCACCAGGAAGCTGGTCACTAAATTTGCTGAAAAACCTTGCCCATGATTAATTTTGGTGATTTTTTTGCTTATTGTTTCTGCTACCCGGCGTGCGCTTAATAATCCACCTATTGCCATTGCTATTGCAATAGTCACCATGCCAATGCGAATATCATAAGCTTGCACAGCAACTAATAAACCGGCTATTTTTGGCGTATCATTAAGACCCCGTGCAAATGATACAGTTGCTGCACTCACAATATGGGCAAAATCCAATAGTTTTTGGATTGAAATATTCCAGACTTTATCTGTATAAAAGTCTACACATTCACTCTCTTCTGCAGTGAGCAGCGTGGATTTGCTTTGATCAAACTGGCTTTTACGCAGTACACTAATGCTAGACTTGGTATTTAATAATGAACTAACGGGTACGAACTGTTTTTGTTCGCCTATACAAATGCAACTCTCTTTAGTCAAGCCAAGTATTCTACGGATACCGGTAAAAAACCAGTACATCAGCATTCCAAGTACAAAAGCAATCAATGGACTTATAAGCAAGGGTAAAAAGAAGGCACTGCCTAGTCTATAAAAGTTAATATCTAAACCCACCGCCATCAGTCCTGCGCCAACCAGGCCGCCAACTAAACTATGCGTTGTTGATATTGGAAATCCTAGATACGTGGCTAATAATACGGTACTACCCGCACCAAAACCTACCGCTATAAGAAAATGAGTTGTTCCTGCGATTTCTTGAGTTATTAAGCCTTTACCAGAAAAACTATTCACCAATTCATCGGCTAAAAATAGGGCACAAATAGATCCGATGAATGTCATTAGGGTTGCTATTGATAGTGCCGCTTTATAACTCAAGGTGCCACTACCATAAAGCGTTGCCACACCTTTAAAATTATCATTTGCGCCATTGCTATAGGCGAGAAATAAAGTCGCCAAAAAAAGCATGATAATCAACATGGTTTTCCTTATTAAAGAGTTCGGTTAAACCTAGAAAGATCAGTTGGGCGCGGATTTATAGTGCAAGTTATTGGTTTCACAGTGCTTTGGTCGGATTATTGCTCCTGCATAATCGACATTCACTACCTCCCTGTAGCTCAAAAAATCTTAGTCTCACCCATTCGGTTAGGTGGGCATTTTTTTGAAGTGCTGTGGAATCAATGGCTTGTGCTAGAAACCGTAATCCAACTGATTTTTCTAGGTTAAACGGTTAAGATTCAGTTGCTGTAGTAATTTTGTCCATGTTTCCCGATTTATCTATTGATTGATAATAATCTTTACGATAACTCAATGCGTTAACTTCGCACATTGAAACTAAAGAACCATTGATAGGGACTTTAAACACACAGGCACTGATTCGCTCCTGACCTAACGGTGTTTCTATTTGTTCTCGATTCATAAAGTGATGACTGACAATGCTTAAATAGTCAATTTGTGTACGCCCCGTTAACCATGCAATGACTAATTGTGTTGCACTACGGTTTTCGACTAAGCGTAATTGTTGTAAAACAAAAGGTAAAACTGAAAAAGCCATAAACTTTGGCTGTTGCATCAACATTTTTAATAAACAGTAAAATTGTTGAGTTTTTGAAAAATTTCTGAAATTAATGCCGCCAAAATATTCAGACCACTGATTGATGAGCTGGATAGCATCTTTATCATTTGTTTTAAATAAAGCATAAAACTGCGGGTCAGTATTTTTTTCTGTGACCACCACACCCTGAATAAAACGTGTACAATCGGGATGACCGAATAATCGATAATGTTGTGTTAAATCGCGTGCTTTATTTTTATCAGCATACAGCCCTTGACCAATCGTTGCCCATAACCTTTCGACCGTTAAAGATTCACCCATTTGCTTTTCCGTCCGTCCAACCTGAGCAACGGGTTGAAAACTGATCATCTTAAAAACATCTGCATTTTGTTTTAGCCAGTACAATACACTGGGAACCGCTAAAATGTTTTCATCAGTCACAGTAAAAGTCATGGCAACCTCTAAAGTTTTACCTGTTTCTTTACGCAGTTTTCGAATCAGTGATGCAAACTCATCCCGCAGAGGCATTAATTGTTGTTCTGATGTTGCATATCTATAAGCTGTGCCGCTTCTCCCCCTTTGTGTGCTATCAATATGAATACTAAGTTCAGTCAGCCCAGCTTCCAGCATTAGACGTTTGAGCAGTTCTGGTGATTTTCTAAAGGCATCACCATGAGACATTAACATGGGCACCAGACCAATTTTACGCGCATATTGAATGATTTCGATGAGCTCTGCAATAGGGCGCAAAGTCACTTCACCATCGGTAATTTGCACATTGCCACCATAACCTAACCAATCACGAATTACCTGTATTTGCCGTTTGATACCCTCAACCGACTCAGGCGAAATACGATTTGCCTCTTTACCTAAATAACAACCTTTGCAAGCAAAATCACAGCGCGGCATCACACCAATGGTTGCTCCGCAGCCTGCATATTGCTGACCGACAAATTGATTGTGGGTTTTCAGTTTATCAGGTAATGCTTCACGTGTATTATGCAGGATATGTTGTGTTTCTAAAGAAACTAAAGGTGATTTAAAATCAGTAAAGAAGCGCTGGATTATTTTTTTCATAATGGCATCAACCTTAGACTTATGATTTGCAAAATTTCATTTTTTTCTTTTGGCATCCAGCAAGGCCAACAATGACATCGCTAGCATAACGAGATCTTCAATTACGGTAAGAGGTGTTAATGGACGCGCAAAAAACACACCAAAGCATCCACAATTTGCGACTTCAATGCCTCGGTATAAAGTGATCAATACAACGCTTAACATCAGAATATGTAAACCCACCGCTAACCAGGCCGAATAAACAGCTTTAAAAGCAGTTAATAGACTGATGCCGATACCCAATTCAATAAAAGGTAAAGTATATGCAAGTAGCACATTTAACCAAAAGGGAAATAATTGAAAGCTTTCCAGAACATTGACAAATCCTGACATATCAAGCATCTTACCCATGCCTGTGCCAACCAGTATTAGTCCAACGAAAATTCGAGGGATAGCATTAAAATATCTAGTGACACTTTTATTTCGGTGATTTTTGATCATTTAAACGCCAGTCATAGGGAATAAACTTTATTTGGTATTGCGAGCCGAGTTGCGATAATTGCCTAGCCTTTTCATCAGAGAGGTATAAAGCAATATAGTTGATGAGTGTTGCATTTTTTTCAGGATATTTAATCTGCAACCAATCAATAAAGTCGTCTTGATACCAGTCCAGGATAGCCGATAGATATACAGTTTTAGTTGTTAGATCAATACGAAAATTACGTGATTCAGAAAAAAATCGCCGTACTTCCTGCTCCAGTTGTTGATTCAGTTGATTACCAGTAAAAGCATAATTGGGCAATGCCGGACAACTTATTGATGCGCAATTCAAAGCAAAATGTATCCGAGGCTCAAAAAAACGTTCACGAATTACAGAATTCTCTAAATAGTAAAGGCTAGTTGAGACATTACCGAAAACAGGACGCTGGAAAACAAAAAATCCAGTTTTGTCGGGTAGGAAGAACAAGGCTAAAGGTGGCTTAACCTCCTCTACTCCCGCAATAGGGTAATATTCCAGAACAATTTTGATCACTGCTACATTATAAGCATTAATCCAGTAAGCAAGTCGATGTTGTTCAGACGGAAACAGTTCAGGATGACTATCTGGGCTGTATTGACTAATGCTTTGATAATAAGCTTCAATACTATTCGATTGACTTTTTAAACCTTGATAATCTACACGCCCAAAATCGTCTACATTTTGGCGTAAAGCTTGATCAAATATCTGATGAGAAAATTCACTCAATTGAGCGCTTTCAAAAGATTTTAAGGATGGAGAAATCGTTGTACAAGCTGATAGCAAGAGCAATAATCCTAAAAAACCTGTTTTCATTAAATTAGTCATGACTGATCTCAACGGTTAAAAATAATCATTTTCGCATCCACTGATGGTAACGCTCTACCCATTTTAAGAGTGCGGTGGGTGTATGGCTTTTTTTCCAGTTCCCTGCGGCATATTTATTGGCTTCTACCAAGGTAGGGTATATATGGATAGTGCCGAGAATTTTATTGAGCCCGAAATTATGGCGCATGGCAGCGACATACTCAGCAATAAGGTCGCCTGCATGTTCTCCGACAATAGTAACCCCCAGAATGCGATCTTTTCCTGGAACGGTTAAGACTTTTACCAGTCCATGTGCTTCCTCATCAGCAATGGCACGATCTAAATCTTCGATGTCATAAGTGGTTACTTGGTAAGCAATCCCTTTTTCTTTGGCTTCCAACTCGTTTAAACCGACTCTAGCAAATTCTGGATCGGTAAAAGTTGCCAAGGGAATTACTTTGT
>CAZDMC010000203.1:0-4617 GCA_964506335.1 uncultured Methylomarinum sp.
TGAGTTCCAGTAAACCCCGACTTCTTCTTATTTCCCAGCCTGATAGCTATAGAATTGCTCCGTATCTAAATGCAGCAAAATGCATGGGAATTGAAGTAATGATTGCTTCGCACGGTGCGTTTTCATTGGTTTGTGAAGTGCATGATGGCTTGCACATTGATCTGGATGATATTCAAAGTGCCTATGCAAAAATAATAAAACTGGCAACAAAGACCCCATTTAATGGCGTTCTTGGTTGTGATGACAGCACCGTAGAACTTGCTGCAAAAGTAGCGCATAAACTGGAACTTCCTCATAACCCATCTGCTGCTGCAAGGTTAACTTATCGTAAAGACTTAGCCCGGTCTCAACTAGCTAAAACCCATTGTCCCGTACCTGCACATTTTCTGCTTAATCTGGAAATGCCGCTGACTCAACAAATGAAAACGCTACCTTGGCCTTGCGTGATTAAACCCATTAATATGTCTGCTAGCCGAGGCGTTATTCGGGCAAATAATCCCTTTGAATTTCAACAGGCCTGTGTGCGAATAAAACAGATTATTACTTCATCAAAGTCTGCTTTTGAGCAAAGTCATGTATTAGTCGAGCAATATATTGATGGCATAGAAGTCGCTTATGAAGGCTATTTACAGCAAGGTGAATTAACTACGCTTGCCTTATTTGATAAACCTGATCCTCTCGAAGGCCCTTTTTTTGCAGAAACCATTTATGTAACCCCCTCTCAACTGAGCGACAACACCCAAAAACTGATTAAAAAAAGAGTTGCACAAGCAACTAAAGCCTACGGATTAAACACCGGCCCCATTCATGCAGAATTGCGGATTGATCAACAAGATGCCTGGATTCTTGAAGTGGCCTGTCGTTCTATTGGCGGTGATTGTGCTCGTACCCTGGATAATGGCAAAGATTTTAACCTTGAGCAATTAATCATCTCTTTAGCCATTGGCAAGCCGGTTAAACCGGAGCTAAGCAAAGAAGCCAGAGGTGTCATGATGATCCCGGTGACAGAAGCTGGCATCCTGAAACGGGTTGAAGGCTTATCTGTAGCCAGACAGGTAAAAAATATAGAAAAAGTGGATATTATTGCCCGTGAAGGACATGAACTGACCCCCCTACCCGAGGGGAATCAGTATTCGGGATATATTTTTGCTAGTGCCTCAACGGCTAATGATGTAGTCACCGCCTTACGCTCTGCTTATGCAGCCTTAAAACTGGTTGTCGCACCGTTATTCAAAATTAATCCGCGATAAACAGCACGAACCGAATAAAGACTATTTTTTTCCACTGGAAGCACCCGCCTGTTGAAAACCAGCAGGTAATTGACCATAGTCCCCTTCTCCAAAAAAGAACCCCTGCATGTGTTTTTCAATGAGTGAGAAACTCTCAACATCCATGGTACTAATGCCATTTTCATTAATAATAGTGGTCAGTCGCTCCAGCCATTGTTTCCACCCTTCTTTAGAAACATGTTCAAAAATCCTCTGACCTAATTCACCAGGATGTGTGGGTTTATCCAGTCCATCTGATTCTTGTTTTAAAACAACACAATTGACCCGTTTACTCATAATTCTTACCTTACTAAAATTTTTTCTGTTTGCTCGTACTTTTTAAGTAAAACACCTTCATCACCACAACAGCTAACCGCACATTGCTTAACTTCATTAATATTAGTTATATTGCCATTAATATAATGTGTAACGGGTTTGTTTTCTGTTGCACAGTCACAACCCTTGTCATTATAAACATAACTGTTTGTCAGACCTGCTCTGTTGGCCTGATCTTGAGCAACAAACAAAGACTGTTCAGGGGTGGCAGGAATATGGCTTAATTGATAAGCTGGAAAAAAACGGGTGATATGCCAGGGACTATCTTTGCCCAGATTATCTCTTATCCAGCAGGCAATTTGATAATGTTCTTCTGGATCATCATTCTTACCCGGGATGATATTAGTTCGGGTTTCTACATGAATGCCTAAATCATGCGCTTTTTTTATGCAGTGAAGCACTTGTTTAACCGTCGCTGGCCTGCAAATTTCCTGATAAAAATCATCTCGCATACTTTTAATATCAGAACACAACACATCAATATAAGGCGCAACCAGCTCCAGTGCTTCATCGCTAATGTAACTATTGGATACATAGACGGTATATAAACCGGCTTGTTGTGCCAGTTTGGCAGTATCAATCACATATTCCAGCCATACAGCAGGTTCTGAATAAGTAAAAGCAATGCCTTGTACATCCGCTTTCAAGGCAGATTCAACTAAGGACTCAGGCGATACCCAGGCTTCTTTAGACTGGCCTTTTGCCAAATCATCTAAAGCACTGACCCCCCACGAAATTTCCAGATTATGACAGCCTTTACAACGAAAACTACAACCATAACTGCCTACAGACATAACCCGTGTACCAGGTCGATAATGCTTGACTGGTTTTTCTTCAATTCTATCAATATCGATGGATGATAAAATACCGTAAGACAAATTATATAACGTGCCATTACGATTCACATGTGCCTGACAAAACCCGCGTTGCCCATGCCCTATTTTACAGTGCCACAAGCAAAGATTGCATCGTGTTGTGCCATTGGCCAATTTTTCCTGAAGCCGCGTTTCTACTAATTGATACTGGGTGAGTTGAGACATGCTTTTGAACGAATAAAAAGTCAATTATAACTGCATTTTAGTCCATTGTTTAGCGCTTATTTTGTTAAAATAGATTTAACCACACAATATTAAAACCGAAATTTGACCCTGCAACGTATATTTTGAGGACATAATGAAAGAAATATTAAACTGCTTTAAAGCCTATGATATAAGAGGTGAACTGGAGGTTGAACTGGATGAGAATGTAGCCTACCGAATTGGCCGTGCCTTTGCCCGTTCATTACAGCTGAATACTGTAGTGGTAGGTGGTGATATCAGAGAAACCAGTAATGCCTTAAAAATTGCCTTAGCCAATGGCTTACGAGATGAGGGCTGTAATGTTATTGATATTGGCATGGTGGGTACTGAAGAAATTTATTTTGCAAGCAGTCACCTGGCCGTTGATGGGGGCGTTGAAGTCACAGCCTCTCATAACCCGATCAATTATAATGGCATGAAACTGGTACGAGAACAAAGCAAACCTGTTTCTGGAGATACTGGTTTGCGTGAAATTCAGGCTATGGCCGAACAACAACCTTGGCTAACCGAGAATCCTGACCCAACAAAAGCTAGAGGTGATTATTCCGAATTTTCTATTTTAGTAGCTTATGTCGAGCATTTATTGAGCTATATTAATTTTGCCAATATCAAACCGCTTAAATTAGTGGTTAATTCTGGCAATGGTGCAGCAGGTCACGTCATTGATGCGCTTGAGCAACAGTTTAAAGTGCAGCAGATACCGATAGAATTTATTAAAGTACATCATCAACCCGATGCCTCCTTCCCTAACGGTATCCCTAATCCTTTACTGATAGAAAATCGTGAAGATACCCGTCAGGCGGTAATAGAACACAATGCCGATATGGGAATAGCCTGGGATGGTGATTTTGACCGCTGTTTTTTATTTGATGAAACCGGCGAATTTATTGAAGGCTATTATATTGTTGGCTTATTGGCAGAGGCTTTTTTAAAAAAACAACCCGGCTCAAAAATAATTTACGACCCCCGTTTAACCTGGAATACCCAGGAAATAGTCAAACAAGCAGGCGGTGATGCCATTATGTCAAAAACAGGTCATGCCTTTATTAAAGAAAGAATGCGAAAAGAAGATGCCATTTATGGCGGAGAAATGAGTGCGCATCATTATTTTAAAGACTTTTTTTATTGTGATAGCGGCATGATCCCGTGGTTATTAGTCACTGAATTGCTTTGTGTACAAGGGAAAACATTATCTTCAATGGTGGCTGAACGGATTGCCAAATTCCCCTCATCAGGAGAAATTAACAGCAAATTGAAAGATCCCGAAGCAGCAATCAATAGAGTCTTAGATGCATATAAAAATGAAGCCATCAATATTGATATGACCGATGGCATAGGTGTTGAATATAGTGACTGGCGATTTAATTTGCGTTCTTCAAATACCGAGCCTGTTGTCAGACTCAATGTAGAGTCTCGGGCTGATGTTAGCTTAATGCAAAATAAAACTGAGGATATTTTGAAGTTGCTTAGGCAATAACTGAATTGCTGGATGAGTTAAGTAAAACTAAGAGATACAATGTAAAATACCTTAATTATATTTCTTTAGAACATCAGAGGCCACATGAATAAATTTAGTGTTTATATTTTGATATTTCTAATTCCTCTATCATCAGTAGCGGAACTTCCTAATCTATAAATAGAAATAGAAATATATAAAAAACGTAATGGTAACGGGACAATATTCTTTGGAAGAACAAATTTTCCTGATGGAACCAAGTTAGGTATTTCTTTAGAAAAAGGTAGGCAACGAGGCGGCCAAGATTTTAATATTTATGTGAAAAATGGTAGATATGAAAGTGGCGCATTTACAAACCGTGGTTTAGTAATTGATAAAAACTACGAAATGACTTTATTTACTCATTTTAATAAATTGTGGCAACAACCGAATATTTTAGAACAGTTAAAGGCGTACGAAAGTACTAATTTTTATCCCG
>CAZDMC010000204.1:0-4607 GCA_964506335.1 uncultured Methylomarinum sp.
TTTTCGCCCAGATTTTCCACAAAATCCGTGATCAACTGATTTTTCTAGGATAATGGATTGCCCTTTAGTTTATGTAACTTCTTTTCTTGCCTTGCCTGTACTAAATCCCATAATACCGGGACGATAAATAATGTTAATAAAGTCGCCGTAGCTAGCCCCGTGACGAAAGTAGATGCCATTGCGCCCCAGACAGGGGAATATTGGGGAATACCTAATGCCATAGGTAATAATCCCAAAGTCGTGGTGATGGTGGTTAATATAATTGGCCGTAGGCGAATGCGAATACCTTCATCAATAGCAGCGCGGCGTGATAAACCTTTTTGATAGCTTTTATTAATAAAGTCAATCAACATTAATGAATCATTAACTACTACACCTGCCACACCAATCACTGCAATAAAACTATTGACCGTAAAAACAGATTGGGTGATTAATTTCCCAAAAACCACGCCTATGAGTGCAAAGATAATGGCCGATAAAATTATTACAGGTTGTAAGTAGGATTGAAATTGTGCGGCTAAAATAATGTACATGATCATCACCGCAATAATAAACGCATAAGCCAGGGATTGATAGGATCGCTGGGTGTCTTCGTGTTCACCATCAAAAACCAGATTAACGCCTGAATAATCGCTTTTTATAGACTGATAAAATTCATTGATGGCGTAAATAATTGCAGGGCTAGAGGTGGCTGATTCAGGTTTCAGGTTGGCTTTTATACTAATTGCTCGTTGTCCTTGATAACGATGTAATTCGCTATTTTGCTGATAACTGCGTAATTGGGCAACATCACCAAGGCGTATAGATCCTCTGGCGTGTTCGATAAAAGGTAGCGTTAATGCCGATTCAGGCGTGGGAATAGCGTGTGGGCTGATCATTAATTTTAAATCAATCTCTTCATCACTGAGTCGATATTTACCAATATAACGCCCATCTAACACACTACCTGCAAAAGTGGCGACCGCACCACTATCAAGTTGATATTCATTGACCCGTTCATGCAGAACCTCAAAGCGATAAATTCGCCGTGCCTGTCCTCGGTTATCCGTTAATTCCACTAAATAAGGTGCAACTTTTTCATTGTTTTGCATGAATTCCCATAGTCTATCCGCTAGACCATTTATTGCTTCAATATTTGTACCCATAATTCGTACATTAATATCTTTGCCTGTAGGTGGGCCATCTTTTTGGGCGTGAATATACAAGCGATAACCCTCATGCTCAAATTTTTGTTTTAATTTGTCGCGCATGTTTTGTAAATGCTGTAAGGGGTCCTCAAAAGCTTGCTGTTGTCTGGCGGGCAGTACTACAACCACTGTCCCAAAATTATTACCATGTACAGCTTCATAATCATCGTTAAAATACATTCCTGCAAATCCCGATGTAGATGAAGCATAAGATTCGCCGTCTGCCATAATCAACTGAGATATATCGCGTACTCGTTTATCAATGGCTGTTTTTGGGGTTTCTGCAGGGGCTTTTATATCGACATAATACAAGCTGTAATCATCAGGGAAAAATTTAATTTTAAGCAGCGGTAAAGTCCCTGTCGCCGACACAATTAAAATGCCAATGACTACTGCTAATAACAACATCACTATTGAGACACTGAATAAGCGATAATGCATAGTAAAATTTAACACTGTTGCTGTTAAGCTACGGACTTTGGCTAGTAACCAGTCATCCTTCACTAATTGTGTGGATAATTTTTTACTGCGTTTAGGACCAAAGTCCAAATAATGGATCGGTAAAATAATTAAACATTCAATTAAAGAGGCCAATAAAGCATAACTCACTGCAGTAGGAATCAATGCGAAAAAATCCCCTGTAGTTCCCGTCATAATTAACATGGGCAAAAAAGCCGCCATCGTAGTTAAGGTTGACGCTATCACAGGTAAAGCTACTTCAGCCGTGCCTTTAACTATAGCGTGATAGGTTTCCTCGCCTTCTTGAACATGGCGATAAATATTTTCGCTGACCACAATAGCATCATCAACAATGATGCCTGTTACTAACACAAAAGAAAATAAAGTTAATTCATTTAAACTATTACCGGTTAAATACATTAACAGCATAGTCACCATAAATGAAAAAGGAATGCCGATAGTCACTAAGCCTGCATTACGAATCCCCATAAAATACCAAATAACCAATGACACTAAACTCATGCCAATTAGCATATTAAGCCCTAAAGTGCTTAATCCATCATTAATCTTGACAGTAGAATCCTGAGTTAAGGTGACCGCTAGTTTTTCTTGCTTGAATAAGCTTTCAAAATTTTTTAATACCGTCTCAACATCGGCTTTAATCGCCAGTGAATTGCCTTGCTCGGATTTGATGATTTTCAAGGCAACCACATCTTGACCATTAACACTGGAAATAACCAAAGGATCACGATAGGATAATTGTGCGTTACTGATTAAATCTTCTAAGCGAGTAAAATTACCATCGCCATCACGGCGAATAATAGTATTCACCACCTGACTACGATTGTGAAACTTTTCATCCACTTTAATTAAAAACTCGGCCTGTGAATGACGAAATGTTCCGGCAGGAATTGACACATTAACTTTTTGTAAAATGCTGGCAACCTCATTAAAACTCACCCCAAAACGGCGTAATTTGTCAGGGTCAAGCTGAATATGAAATTCACGTACAAACTCACCGTTAATAATGACTTCTTTAACCCCATGAATTTTATTAAGTGCCGGCTTCAGCTGTTCTGCCATTAATGCCAAGCCCCGGTTACTGTGTTTACCGCCTAAATTCACCACAATGACCGGTAAATAATCATTCACCGAAATATCACTAATGACGGGCGGATCAATTTCATCAGGCAATTCATTTATGCTATTAAGGATTTTAAAACGTACTTCGTTAAAAAGCGTTTCATAATCACTATCATCAATAAATTTTAAACGGATATGCGAGCGTTGTGGATAGGATGTGGCTTTAATCCAGTCAATATTATCAACGGTTTCTAAGGTTTCTTCCAGTTCTCGAGTGACTAAGGTTTCAACTTCAGACGGTGATGCACCAGGATAGTAGGTTGAAATAACCACTTCGCCAAAATTAAAATTGGGGTAACGTTCATTGGGTAATTCTGATAAGGCTAAAAAACCAGTGACGGTTAATAAAATAAATAACAGATTAAAAAATATTTTTTGTCGCAGAGAAAACCGGATTAATGCTTCCATTATTTTAATGCCTTAAACTGCTGTCCTGCTTTAATCTCGGTGGAGCGAATACGTGCTAAGCCGTTAGCGCTGTAGCCTAATAATTGAACACGTATCATTTCACCCGATTTTGGCTGCAACCAGGTTTCTTCAAAGCGTTTATCTAAGGCTTGTTGCGCAATTAAAAAAGTATGGGCTTCATCGGCTAATTGCAAAACACATTCCACCCGTATTCCGCCACGGTGTTCCGGTAAGTTATCCTGTAATTGTAAATCCACTTGAATTTTACGTGAATTCTCATCAAATTCTGGAGAAACTCGCTCAATAGTGGCTGGAATATAGACATCATATTCAGGCAAATAGACCTGTAAACCCTTTGCTTGCTGACGCAAGGCGTTTAATTCAGATAGTGATAATGCCAAGGGTACTAACAAGCGCGAATAATCACCCACCATAACTACCGGTTTACCCACATCCAGCCATTGTTTTGGTTCAACATATCGCTTAATTACTCGCCAACCCACAGGTGCATAAATACAATAGCGGCGTTGAGATTCTTGCAAGCGTTGTTGGCGAATTTTATTGCTTTGTAATAAACGTTTAGAATTATTGAGCTTACGCTCAAAATCATCAAATAAACTAACTGCCGCGCTATTTTTAGCCACCATCTTTTTATAACGAGACACTTGTTTACGATAAAAATCAATATCTACCTGATGCTGTGCTACATCATTTTGAGCGGAACGAATATCTAATTTAACAAAAGTCTCATCCAGACAAGCAAACACCCCTTTATCAATGATAACATCGCCAACATCGGCAAAGACCTGTTGCGTTTTTCCGGCAACTTCGGTGGAAAGCACCATACTAAAACGCGCTCGACTGAAGCCGGTAATGGTTACTGAACGGGTTGCAGCTTTAGCAGTTAGCCAATTAGATTCAGCAATGACACTAAGACTTAGAGTTTGTAATAAACAAAAAAGCATGAAGTTTTTAAGCGATAAATCCATTATGTGTTTCAATTTTATTGGGGAAATGGGACCGGGTAAATACAAAAACATCAGTTTCAATATATCAATCAGCGTTGAACATTTACCAGTAAGTAAAGATAAAAAAGATTGGAACATTTTCTATTCTATTATGTTCCTGGCTGATTTATTCTTAGAGGCTGCCTTGTTAAAATAATCGAAGCAAAAAAGTGGAGAAATCAGGCTCTATTTTTGAAAATTCGAGACGAATAGTGAACTATTTAACGGAGGTTTTCGAAAATATGGATAATTCTACCACTTTTGCAGCCGATTTATTTTGGGTCTATGAAGATTATCCAGATGCCCCTTGAAGTAATCAGCAATACGGCGAATAGCCTGTGAATAGGCTTCAACCTAGATAAATCAGTTGACCGCTTACACTTGTGCATAAGCCATAGTAAAG
>CAZDMC010000205.1:0-4594 GCA_964506335.1 uncultured Methylomarinum sp.
TTTCCGCCCAGATTTTCCACAAAATCCGTGTTCAACTGATTTTTCTAGGATAATCGAAATGATATTGATTGCTGGGTTGAGGATAATAAGCTTCCTGTTGTTGATCAAAAGCCCCTGTTTTATCCAGATAATACACACCCCCAGCTAATACTATTAATGTTGTAATCACTGCAAAACTGATTTTCCAGGCACTGTATGGACGTTCTCCCTGCACTGTGCCTGTTCTACCGTTAATGACAAAACGGTATGATTTGTTTTTGTAGCGAAAAGCAGCAGACCAGACCGGTAACAAGCAATGTTTATAGGTGTTGTTATTATGCTGGGTCTGGGTTGAATGAACCCGTTGATGATTTCCGCCAATGTCGGCAGTAATATCTCTGTATATTTGATTGTCCATGACTTGTTTGGCGTAATCAAAACCTTCATCTAATTCAACCTGGTAAAATTCACTACGAAAGCCACTAAGATAATTTTCATCATAAGGAATTAATTGCTCTAAATCCCAAGGCTGTAAAGTATCAATAATTTTACGCGGCAGGGATCGGCTGGCGCCAATTAACACATCGTCAAAAAAACGTGCAACCCGACCTGAAACAGAGCGCCAGCGAATTTTAGCGACTCGGCGTGTTTCAGTCACTAACCGCTTGTTACACATGACTTGTACAGATTGCCGGACATAATAAACATCCCCTCGTTCACCGCGATAACGAGTGACTGTATCACTATCAAAAGTCCAGTAAGGTAAATAAATTCCATTTAACCTGGTATTACTTCTCGTATATTTTTTAAGCGCATTCGGTGCAAACCACAAACCTTTTAACCAGTTATGAAATAGTTTATGCGCTGTTTCCTGATCAATACTAAAAGGCAATAATGATTTCGGCTGAATGGCTTTATTCTGAGTGGTTGTAGTGACAATGGGTGTGCCGCAGAAAGGACATTCACCCGCATGTATACTGGATTTAAACTGGAAAGTAGCACCACATTCATCACAATGAATTTTCTGTTTAATAGGTGCGATACGCTGTTTTGATAGCTGTTGCAAAGCTTCTTGTAAAGGATACTCCTTTATGATTCCTGCACGCAGTTCAATGTGATTTTCAAAACTGCAATAGTCACAGATTTGATGCTGTGTCCCGGGGGCATATTTTAAAATAGCACCACATTGTTTACAGGGAAAGCGTTCTGATAATGGCTCTTCATTGTCTTTTTTCAGTTTCAAAATGATCCTGCTATTTACTGAGGCAGTGGAGGCGGTAAATGTTTAAAGCTGCCGGATAATATTGGAAGCTGTTCAGCTTTGGTCCATTTTTCCAAATCGCTATGCCAGACTAATGTTGTTCTAAGAACTTCTTTTGCCTGAATTTTCTGTTGCAGCTGTGCAATGGAAAAAGGCCCCTGCTGCTGCCCTGCAATGGCAATATAATAACTAATTGAAGCGGGGATGGGTGGAGGAGGATCTGTTTGCTTTTTGGGTGACTGATTAAAGCCCTGGCTCATTTCCCGTGCCACAGCAAAACCCATGCCCATGCCAATGCCTTCACTGGCACCTCCTGATGGATTATTAGCCGCAGCTTCCATCGCTTCTGCGGCCTGAAATTGAGAATATTTACCCAAATCCCCTATAATTCCCATGCTGGTTCGTTTATCTAATGCTTCTTCAACCGCAGGTGGCAGTGAAATATTCTCTACCATTAAATGCTCTACACTAAGACCATAAGCCTCAAATTCTGGATTAATTTCTTGAGTGATAAAATCGCTTAAATCATCATAATTGGCCGCCAGATCTAGCACAGGGATATTAGATTCACCGATCAGGCTGGCAAAACGAGAGACAATAAGATTACGCAATTGCTGGCTGATTTCATCGGTAGAAAAATGACCATCAGTACCGACAATTTCTTTGATGAAAGTTAATGGATCATTGATTCTGACTGAATAAGTACCAAAAGCACGCAAGCGGACAGGACCAAATTCCTTATCGCGTAACATAATCGGATTTTTAGTGCCCCATTTTAAATTGGTGAAACGGCGCATATTAAAGAAATAAACTTCTGCCTTGAAGGGGCTTTCAAAACCCATTGGCCAATTTTCCAAGGTGGTTAACAGCGGCATATTTCGTGTTTCCAGTTCATATAAACCGGGTGTGTAACAATCAGCTATACGCCCTTCGTTGACCAGTATTGCCGTTTGTGATTCTCTTACCGTTAACATGGCACCATATTTAATTTCATTGCCATAACGTTCAAAGCGATACACCATGGTGTCATTACTATCGTCAGTCCATTCGATAACATCGACAAATTCACCAAAAATTTTATCTAGAAAACCCATTAGGTTACTCCTTATGACTCACTATCATTGACTGGTTTAGCGTGTGCATTAGTGAGTGCCTGACGCAATTCAGATTCACATTTTTGTAATTCCAGCATGGCTTCACTGCGCATTTTTTTACCTTCATCGGCAATTTGCAAACTTTCTTCAATGGTCGCAACCAGGGTTTGATTAGCTTGTTTAACGGTTTCTATATCAAACACGCCGCGTTCAATTTGTTTACGGGTTTCGGCATTGGCCTGTTTCAAATTTTCGGCATTGGCAGCCAATAAATCATTGGTTAGATCATTAGCGGCTTTTACCGTTTCAGCCGCTTGTGATGAACGAAAAATAGTCACCGCTGTTGCCAATTGTTGTCGCCAAAGCGGAATGGTATTAACAATGGTCGAATTAATTTTATTGACCAGTCCTTTATCATTTTCCTGCACCAGACGAATACTCGGTAAACTTTGCATGGCTACCTGACGGGTAAGGCGTAAATCATAAACCCGGCGTTCTAAATCATCACGCGCCGAGCGCAAATCGCGTAAATTTTGCGCCGCGATAACCTCATGACTGTTTTCAGCAGCCTTAGCCTGCTTAGGAATTATTTCATTATCTAACTGCTGTAATTTGCTATCCCCGGCATTAATGTAATCTTCCAGGGTATGAAAATAATCAAGATTAGCCTGATATAATCTATCCAGTGAAGTAATATCTGTCAGTAAATTAGTTTTATGTGATTCTAGCTTATCGGTAATGGTATCTATCTGCTTACGAACCTCTTCGTACTGCTGCAAAAATTTAACCACCGGTTTGGCTTTACCAAACAATCGCGAAAAAAAGCCCTGTTTTTTATTAGGATCAAGATCATCGACATCAAAACCACGAATAGTTGAAACCATTTCATTAAGGTCTGTTCCTGCTGGGCCAATATCCTTATTTTTAACGCCATCCAGCATACGGTCTGAGATAGTCGTTAACTGTTCCTGCGCTTTACTGCCAAAGAAAATAATGGATTGGGTATCATTAAAATCAATTTCACTCATTAACTGCTGGACATTTTTCTGCCTATCCACAGACACTTTTTCAAGCGGCATGATTTCAGTACTGACCCCCGGAACAATTTCATTAAATACTTCACTACCGGGTATCTTTTCTATTACCTCTGTTACTTGTTGTTCGCTCATTGCTAGTCCTCAGTTTATGGGGGTTTACACAATACCTTCCCGTTTCAATTGTGTGGTTAAAACTTCAATCTGCACATCCAGATCAAAAATATCATCTTCTTGCAATTTTTGCTGCTGTTCCTGAAAAACAGTTTCTATGGTTTCCAGAACATTGCGAAAATTTTGTTCCAGCCCACCTGTTTGAGTATTCTTATGGGTGCGGGCATAACCTTCGGTGACTTGCTTAGCACCATTCAGGTAAACATTAAGAAATTTACGCGATCTGCGTAGATCACGTGGGTCTGATTCAATTTCTTGCAAAATAGCATCCGCAATATCACAAATACGGTCTATACGCTGATTCAATTCGGCATTGTTAATTTTATGATTAGCCAACTCGATACTGCGAATTTTTTTGGAAGACTCTTTCAGAACCTGCATGATTTCTTCACTAGAATAGCCGTCTGCCCCAGCCACTTTTTTTGTCTGTCTGGGATCAAAACCATAACTTAAATACATCCCTAAAAAGGCGCCGCCTGCATAGAGTAAAGCGACCATTAACGCTTGCTGAACACCTAGCCAGGCAATAACGCCCGTAGTAATTGCCGCAATAACGGCGGCTAAAAACTTTAACGATGATTTTACTGAACTGGCTATCCGGCTTTTCAAGAATTCGCGTTCCAGACGCAAGCCTCTTCGGAGACACCGGGCCGCCAGCATATAAGCGGTAAATCCACCCGCATTAACAATAATAGCCAATAAATGGCCTCTACTTAATGCCATGATTGTCGCAGGAATCAAGCTTAAGGGTAGCAGATAAAGCAATAAACCCCGGGGTGAATACTGCTGTAGTTTATCTTTAATTAGCCGCTTTGGTTTTCTGAGTTTAGAAAATTCGTTCATAGATTACCTTTAGGTTTTTTTTGACAGTCATCTTTGCGCTATCTTTAGAGCTGTCATTGAACAAGGATTGACAGCTTGCTAAACCAATCGTTGCGAATAATAGTATAAACCCCAGTGATTTACGAAAAAAACGAGCCATATTGCCTCCTGGTTTCATAAGTAAGTTAAGTTTCATCCATTATCCTAGATAAATCAGTTGACCGCTCAGT
>CAZDMC010000206.1:0-4527 GCA_964506335.1 uncultured Methylomarinum sp.
GTCTTTTTCGCCCAGATTTTCCACAAAATCCGTGCTCAACTGATTTTTCTAGGATTAACTGATAAACTATAGTTTTTTATGTATAAATTGAGAAAGAATTAATGCGTAATCCCCGTGTTGGATTTATAAGTCTGGGCTGTCCAAAAGCGCTAGTTGATAGTGAACAAATAATTACCCGTTTAAAAACAGAGGGCTATCAGATTTCCCCTACTTATCAAGATGCCGATATAGTCGTGGTAAATACCTGTGGTTTTATAGATGCCGCAGTTGAGGAATCACTAGATAGTATCGGCGAAGCTTTAGCTAACAATGGCAAAGTGATTGTAACGGGTTGTCTGGGTGCCAGAGAAGATGAGATCAGAGAACGTCATCCACAAGTTTTAAGTGTTACTGGTGCTCATGCCACCGATGAAGTAATTGCTGCCGTCCACGAGCACTTAGCACCTGTGCATAATCCTTATCTGGATTTGGTGCCTCCTCAGGGAATTAAATTAACACCCAAACATTATGCCTATTTAAAAATATCAGAGGGCTGTAATCATCGGTGCAGTTTTTGTATTATTCCATCCATGCGCGGTGATTTAGTCAGCCGCCCAGTAGATGATGTATTACTAGAAGCAGAACGACTAGCCAATGCTGGAGTTAAAGAACTGCTGGTTGTATCTCAGGACACAAGTGCTTACGGTTTAGATTTAAAATATGAAATGCGGGCATGGAATAATCGTCCAGTCAAAACTCAATTTTACGATTTGGCAAAAGCACTGGGTGAGCTGGGTATCTGGGTGAGAATGCATTATGTGTATCCATACCCTCATGTTGATAAAATCATCCCATTAATGGCAGAGGGAAAAATATTACCTTATCTTGATATTCCATTTCAACATGCTAATCAAAGAATTCTTAAGTTGATGAAAAGACCCGCTGCCACAGAAAATAATCTGCTGCGAATCAAAGCCTGGCGAGAAATTTGTCCTGATATTACCTTGCGTAGTACTTTTATTGTCGGCTTTCCGGGAGAAACAGAACAAGAGTTTGAACAATTATTACAATTTTTGACTGAAGCACAACTAGATAGAGTGGGCTGCTTTGCTTATTCCCCGGTAAAAGGTGCAAAAGCAAACGAATTACCCGATGCCATAGCGGAAGAAGTCAAACAAGAGCGATTAAACCGTTTTATGGCGCATCAGGCTAAAATTAGTGCCGCACGTTTGCAGAAAAGAGTTGGCAATATTGAAACGGTATTGATTGATGAAGTGGTTGAGGAAGGTGCGGTTGCACGGAGTCAATCGGATGCACCAGAGATTGATGGGCAGGTGTTTATTGATAATGCAACTCATCTTAGGCAAGGACAGTTTGTAGAGGTTGAGATCGAAGTAGCAGATGATTATGATTTGTGGGGGCGTTTGTTGTAGGTTATTTGTATCTATTCAGGAGATAAGTCTGTTTTTTTGCAACAGACTCACTCCTAACTTCCCAAAATATCACGTTTATATTTTTCATACCTGTAATGGAGGAAAATAGGATGGCAAAAAGTACAAAGCAAGCCAACAAAAAAGAAACAACAACTAAAGAAAAACAGCGCCTGATCGAAGCTGATAAAAATGACATCGGATGGCGCCATTGGGGCCCCTACCTGAGTGAAAGGTCATGGGGCACTGTACGTGAAGATTACAGCCCGGATGGTGAGGCCTGGAGCCATTTAACCCATCAAATGTCTCGCAGCAAAGCCTATCGTTGGGGCGAAGATGGGCTTGCCGGTATTTGTGATCGCTACCAGATACTCTGCTGGAGTCTAGCTCTCTGGAATGGGCGCGACCCGATTCTGAAAGAACGTGCGTTTGGTTTGACACCCTTGGAAGGCAATCACGGAGAAGACGTTAAAGAATATTATTTCTACCTGGATAGCACTCCCACCCACAGCTATATGAAGTACCTGTATAAATATCCACAGGCAGAATATCCCTATCAGGAATTAATCGACACTAACCGCAATCGCCATGGCCAGGGCGAAGAATACGAATTACTCGATACCGGTATTTTTGATGAAAACCGCTATTTTGACGTGTTTGTTGAATATGCCAAAAAAACGCCCGAAGATATTTCAATCAAAATAGAGGTTTTCAATCGAGGCCCAGATGATGCAGATATTCATATTATCCCTCAACTCTGGTTTCGTAATATTTGGGGGTTTGAAGAGGAACGAGGCAAGGAACCGAGAATTGAACTGGAAGACAGCGGCAAAGCTATTTGTATTGTTGCTGATGATAGTCATGCAACAAGCCTAAAAAACCTGCCCTTCGAATACAAACTAGGGCCACATAGACTGTATGGTGAAACTGATGGAATGACCATGTTCACTAACAATGAGAGTAATAACAGTATACTCTACGGCACCTCGATGCCTGATGCCCAGAGGTACGTTAAAGATGCCTTTCATCGCTACATTATTAATGGCGAAAAATGCATTAATCCCGATAACTTTGGTACAAAATCCTGTATTCAATACCAGCGATCCGTACCCGCTGGTGGATCAACGGTCATCAAATTACGTTTTACAACAGATAAACTGGAAAATCCGCTGGCTGAGGTTGAAGCTATCGTCAAACAATGCAAGGCCGATGCCGATGAGTTTTATAATTCCATTCATCCAGCCAAAGCCAGCGAAGATGAGAAAAATATTCAACGGCAGGCATTAGCAGGGCTAATGTGGACAAAGCAATGTTATCTGTTTGATGTCGAAAAATGGCTTGAAGGCGATAATGATAAAGCACCTCCAGCTGATACCCGAAAAAAAATTCGCAACCAGCATTGGCGGCATCTTAACTCCATGCGCATTCTGTCCATGCCCGATAAATGGGAATATCCCTGGTTTGCCGCCTGGGATTTAGCTTTTCATACCATTCCCATCTGTCTGATTGACCCAGAATTCGCCAAAGAACAGCTATGGTTAATGCTTTTTGAACAATTTCAGCACCCCAACGGACAAATTCCAGCCTATGAATGGGAATTTTCAGATCTCAATCCTCCGGTTCATGCCTACGCGGTTTGGCGAGTATATAATATGGATCGTATCCGCAATAACGGCAAAGCAGATCGGGCATTTCTGGAAAAATGTTTTCACAAACTATTAATCAATTTTGCCTGGTGGGTCAATAAGGTAGATGCAGAGGGAGACAATGTCTTCGAGGGTGGTTTCCTTGGGCTAGATAACATCACCGTATTTGATCGTTCTAAAGAACTGCCCGGAGGTGCCGTATTAGAACAATCTGATGCTACTGGCTGGATGAGCATGTTTTGCCTGAATCTAATGCGTATTGCCCTTGAGCTTGCCAAGGAAAACTCAGTTTATGAAGGTTTGGCATCAAAATACTTTCAGCACTACATTTATATTGGTTCAGCGATGAAATCCATGGGTCAAAATGACTATAATCTATGGGATGAAGAAGATGGCTTTTTCTACGATATCCTGCGTTATCCAGATGGCAGTTCACAGAAATTAAATGTTCGCTCACTGGTTGGGTTGATCCCTCTATTTGCCATTGAACGTCTTGAGGAAGACTGGATTAAACCCTTTAAAGAATTCAGCCGGAATATCAATTGGTTTATTGAAAACCGCCAAGATGTCGTACAACATAGTATTACTCAGGTAAAAGCCCCGGATGGTTGCGACATCAAAGTTTTAACCGTGGTATCCCAAGATCAATTAGAAAGAATGCTGCGCAGAGTGTGGGATCAAAATGAATTTCGCTCTGATTACGGAATGCGTAGCTTGTCTAAAGTACATAAGGAGCAGCCCTTCGTTTTAGGTGAAAATACCGTCGATTATGAACCCGCAGAGGCTATATGCAAACTCAAAGGTGGTAATTCCAACTGGCGAGGTCCCATCTGGTTCCCCACTAGTTTTTTGATGATTGAATCCATGAGAAAACTAAGAAAAGCCTATGGAGGCTCTTTGCAAATCAAACTCAGCAGTGGCGAAGAAGTGCAGATCAAAGACATGGCAGAGGAATTTGCCAATTCCATGATCAATATTTTTACCCGGGACGAAAAGGGTAGGCGTGCGGTTTATGGCGACTCAAAACGCTTCCAGGAAGATCCCTACTGGAAAGACCTGATTTTATTTTATGAGTATTTTGATGGCGATACTGGCAAAGGGCTTGGCGCTTCTCACCAAACAGGCTGGACGGCTCTGGTCGCCTCTTTAATCGACGAATGGCGTAATTAAATTGGAGCAATTAAAATGATAGTACTTGCAGGCGATATTGGTGGTACCAAAACCCTACTCCAAATAGCTGAAGTAGGTTCTAACAGCTATAAAAATATTTTTGAAAAGCGTTATGATAGCCACGCATACCAACACCTCACGCCCATGGTCTTAGAATTTTTAAAAGAAGCCAGGACACAAGCAGAGTTTAGTATTGACAATGCCTGCTTTGGTATCGCAGGGCCAGTAAAGGGTAATATTGCTAATGTCACCAATCTTCCCTGGGCTCTAGATGCCCAGCAGATGGCCACAAATCAGGGCTT